>JBAUGH010000602.1:0-7461 GCA_049679565.1 Acidobacteriaceae bacterium | reverse complement strand
ACCTGGGTGCTCGACGGCCTCGAAGTCACGCTCGCCGGAGCTGTCGGCGCCGCCCTCAAAGATCCCCGCGCGCTCCACCTCAGCGACGGCCAGGTCGGCCTCTCCGCCACCTCCTATCTCCTTGGAGCCGTCTTCGGAGCCCTGCTTTTCGGCTATCTCACCGACCTGCACGGCCGCAGGAAGCTCTTCTTCATTACCCTCGCCGTCTACGTCGTCGCCACCGCTGCCACCGCGTTTTCCTGGAACGCCGCCAGCTACTTTCTCTTTCGCGCCCTTACCGGCGCGGGCATTGGCGGAGAATACGCCGCCATCAACTCCGCTATCGACGAGCTGATCCCCGCTCGCCTCCGCGGCCAGGTGGACCTCACCATCAACGCCACGTTCTGGATCGGCGCCGCTCTCGGCTCCGGCGCGACCCTTTTCCTGCTCAACCCGAACCTGCTGCCCGTCAGCCTCGGCTGGCGTTTTGCCTTCGCCATCGGGGCGCTGCTCGGCACGGGCATCCTCTTCCTCCGCCGCGCCGTTCCGGAAAGCCCGCGCTGGCTCGTCATCCACGGCCGAACCGCCGAGGCCGAGGCCATTCTCAGCGGCATCGCGGTGCGCGCGGAAAAATCCGCGATCGGCGACCCGCACCCCGACCGCGAGCCCTGCGCCGTCACCGTCATCCACCCGCGCCAGCGCACGCCCATCAGCGAAATCGCGCGCACCATGTTCGTGGACCACCGCCGCCGCTCCATCCTCGGCCTCGTTCTCATGGCGGCCCAGGCCTTCTTCTACAACGCCATCTTCTTCACCTATGCGCTGGTCCTCAGCCGCTTCTACAACGTCCCCGCAGGTAAGGTCGGCGACTACATTTTTCCCTTTGCCGCCGGCAACGTGCTCGGCCCGGTGCTGCTCGGCCGCCTCTTCGACTCTGTGGGCCGCAAGCCCATGATCGTCGCCACCTACGCGCTCTCCGGCATCTTCCTCGCCCTCACCGGATTCCTCTTTGCCCACGGCCTGCTCACCGCCGCGACCCAGTCCATCGCGTGGACGGTGATCTTCTTCACCGCCTCCTGCGCAGCCAGCTCCGCCTATCTCACCGTGAGTGAGGTCTTTCCCCTCGAGACCCGCGCCCTCGCTATTTCTGTTTTTTATGCTGCCGGAACCCTGATCGGAGGGGTAGCCGCGCCCTCGCTCTTCGGATACCTGATCGGAACCGGCTCCCGCACCGAGCTGCTCTACGGCTACCTTGCCGGAGCGGCGTTCATGCTCGTAGCAGCGGCCACCGAGGCCGTCCTTGGGGTCAAAGCCGAGCGCCAGTCGCTCGAATCCATCGCCGCGCCGCTCTCCAGCCGCGGAGCCTGAGGCATAATTCAGAGAAACTGAAACAATGACAGCTACAAATAGGCCACAATCGTAACAGAAACTGGCCCATATTCCGCCCGTTACCGCGTATTGACCAGAATCGCTCCCGCAATCGATGCCAGCGGCATCACTTTGTCCACGCCGTTGAGCTTGATTGCCTCCTTCGGCATCCCGAACACCACACAGCTGGCCTCGTCCTGCGCGATGGTGAAAGCCCCCGCCTGCTTCATCTCCAGCATCCCCCGCGCCCCATCGTCGCCCATTCCCGTCAGGATCACGCCCAGCGCGTTCGGCCCCGCGTAACGCGCCGCCGAGCGGAACAGGACATCCACCGAGGGCCGGTGCCGGCATACCAGCGGACCTTCCTTCACCTCCACGTAGTAGCGCGCGCCGCTGCGCTGCAGCAGAAGATGGTGGTTCCCGGGCGCGATCAGCGCCTGTCCCCGCAGGACCGTGTCTCCGCTCTCCGCCTCTTTCACTGTGATCGCGCACAGCCCATCCAGACGGCTGGCAAAGGCCCGCGTAAACAGTTCCGGCATGTGCTGCACAATCACAATCCCCGGCGTGTCCGCGGGCAGCGCTTCCAGCAGCTCCTTCAGCGCTTCGGTCCCGCCGGTCGATGCCCCGATCATCACTACCTTCTCCGTCGTCTTCGCCATCGCGCTCGTGGCTGGCGACAGAATCGCATCCGCCGTCAGCTTCGGCTCCACCGTGTGCATGGCCCGCAGCGGGCGCAGCCGGGCCGCCGCCGCCGCCTTCACCGCCTGGCAGATCAGCAGGCGCGATTCTTCGAGGAACTGCCGCACCCCCAGCCGCGGCTTGGTCACAATCTCCACCGCGCCGTACTCCAGCGCCTGCACCGCAGTCCGCGCGCCCTCTTCCGCCAGGCTCGAACAAATCACCACCGGGATCGGATGCTGTGCCATGAGCTTCTTCAGAAACGTCAGCCCGTCCATGCGCGGCATCTCGATGTCCAGGGTGATCACATCCGGCGCTTCCTCGCGAATTTTCTCCGCCGCCACGTAGGGATCGCCCGCCGCGCCCATCACCTCGATCTCCGGGTCGGAGCCGAGTACCTGGGTCAGCGCCTGGCGCACCACCGCCGAGTCGTCCACGATCAGAACCCGAATTGGAGCCCCGTTCATCTCACGGCCTTTCCCCGCTTCAGTCCCCGAGCCTGCGCAGCAGCACTTCGCCGGTCCCGGTGTGGAAGTCGATGTGGCATCCGTGCTTCCCGCCCAGCCGCTGCGCGATCACCCGGTAGCCCAGCTCTTCCAGCACCTCGAGCGCCTTATCGGAGTTCTGCTGCCCCAGGGGCGGACGCTTCCCGGATCCCACCTGCAGCGGCTCCGCGCCCCCGAACAGCTTCACCTCCGTCTCCCGCCGAAGCACCCCCAGATCGTCCAGCTGCCGCGCCAGGTCGCGAATCGCGAAGTCCACATAGCGCCGCGCCGCTTCGAGGCTCAGCTTTCCCCGCTTCTCCCCCGGATGTTCGGGCAGCATGGGATGGCACAGCGCCGCAATCTCGCGCTTGCGGCTCCAGAAGGTCACCCCCACGCACGATCCCAGCACGGTGCGCAGAACCGCGTTGCCCCGCACCAGATGCGATTCGCCCGGCTGCACGTAAATGTCCGCCATCTCCTTCTCCTCGCTCTTCCCGACAGGTGCGTCGTCACCGTTCCGCACGGGTTCTCCGGTACAGCGCCGGCCCCACCACCTCCAGCGGCAGGCGCATCTCGTGCAGCGATTCCGAGTGGCCTACAAACAGATACCCGCCTGGCTCCAGATACCGGCACAGTCGCCCCAGGATCTTCTCCTGCGTCGGCCGGTCGAAGTAGATGATCACGTTGCGGCAAAAGATGGCGTCAGCCTTCTCCGCCAGCCCATACTCCACATCCATAAAGTTCAGCCGCCGAAACTCCACCGCCTGCCGCAGCGCGGGCGCCACCCGCACCCGGTCCGATCCCTTTTCCCGGCTGCGCAGCAGGTACTTGCGCCGCAGGGCCAGAGGCACCGGCTCCACGTCCTCCGCGCGGTATACGCCCAGTCGCGCCTGCTCCAGCACCCGGGTAGAAAGATCGGTCGCCAGAATCCCGAAGCGAAATCCCGGATGCGCCTCCCCATACTCGCTCAGCACCATGGCCAGGGTGTACGGCTCTTCGCCCGACGAGCAGCCGGCGCTCCAGACCAGCGCCGCGCGCGCTCCGGCGATCCGCGCCTGCATCTCCGGCAACGCGCGCTGTTCGAGGAAGCTGAAATGCCCGGCCTCACGAAAGAAGTCCGTCTTGTTGGTTGTCACCACGTCGAGGAACGGCACTTTCTCCGTGCGCAGACCCTCCTCACCCAGCAGGTATTCGCAGTAGTCGCGATAGCTGGCGAGTTCCAGCGCCCGCAGCCGCCGCTTCAGGCGAGCCTCCAGCATGGTCTTCTTCTCCGCGCCCAGGCTGATGCCCGCCTCCGCGTAGATGAAAGAGCGAAGCCGCGCAAAATCCCGGCTCGACAGGGCTTCCTCGGGTGTATTCATCGTCCCTCCCCGTCAGGCCGCAGCAGGCTCCTGGTCGCGCATCGCCGTCAGCTCTTCGGCGGAAAACACGCGGTCGATGTCGAGGATCATGATGAACTGCGCGTCCCGCTTGCCCATGCCGCGGATGAATTCAGTGCGGATCTGCATGCCGATCCTGGGCGCCGGCTCGATCTGCTCGGGCTCCAGGTCGATCACTTCCTCGACCGAATCGGCCAGCGCGCCGATGATGGTGGGCTCGTTCTCGAGTACGACTTCCACCACCACGATGCAGGTGTTGCGGGTGCTTTCGGTCCTGCTCATGTCGAAGCACAGCCGCAGGTCCACCACCGGCACCACCGTGCCCCGCAGGTTGATCACCCCGCGCATAAATTCCGGGGTGCGCGGGATGGCCGTGATGGTCGTCAGATCCAGCACCTCCCGCACCTTCGCCACATCGGTGGCAAAGACCTCATTGCCCAGCTTGAACGTCAGATACTGCCGGCTTTCGGTAATCGCGCTCGCACTCATCGTTCTCCCCTTTCCCCTTTTTAAAGACCCGGCGCAGATCGCTCCGCAGTTTCCCGCGCAACGCCCTGCGCCGCCACCGGTCAGTACCGCTCGAATTCCCCGTCCATCGGATCGCGCTTCTCCTGCAGCCGCAGATGCACGCCGCCCTGTTTTGCGCCCGCGCTGGCCGCCTGCCCCGCAGCTTTCTGCGCCCGCGCCGGTCCGGCCTTCACCGCCTGCGGAGGTTTCCCTCCCCGCTGTCCTCCCGGGCGCACTTCGTCGCCGGTGTGGAAGAACGAAAGCGCGCCGACCAGCTGCTCGCTCTGCCCGGTCAGCTCCTCGGTGGTCGAGGCCATCTCCTCGGCTGCCGACGCGTTCTGCTGGATTACCTGCTCCAGCTGCTGCAGCGCCTTGTTGATTTGTTCCGCCCCGGTGTCCTGCTCGCGGCTGGCCGCGCTGATCTCCTGCACCAGCTCCGCCGTCCGCTGGATGTCCGGCACCAGCTTGTCCAGCATCTCGCCCGACTTTTCCGACACGCGCAGCGTCGAGCCCGATAACTGATTGATTTCCCCGGCCGCCTTCTGGCTGCGTTCCGCCAGCTTGCGCACTTCGGCCGCCACTACCGCGAAGCCCTTGCCATGCTCCCCGGCGCGAGCCGCTTCAATGGCCGCATTGAGCGCCAGCAGGTTCGTCTGGCGCGCGATCTCCTCGATGATGGAGATCTTGTTGGCGATCTCCTTCATCGCCGCGACCGCTTCCAGCACGCTCTTGCCGCTCTCCTGGGCGTCGCGCGCGCTCTTGTTGGCGATCTTGTCGGTCTGCTGCGCGTTGTCGGCGTTCTGCTTGATGTTGGAAACCATCTCCTCCATCGAAGACGAGGCTTCCTCGGCGGCTGCCGCCTGAGCGCTGGCGCCCTTCGACACCTGCACCGACGCGGTCGAAATCGACTGGCTGGCCGCAGCCACTTCGCCGGCAATCGAGCGAATCTCCCCGACCGTCTGCGTCAGCCCCGCCACCATCGCCGACAGGGCCTGCATCAGCTTGTCTTCCGGCGAACGCTCCTTGAGCGCTACCGTCAGATTGCCGTTCGCAATCTGCTCCGCCGCCGCGGTAATCGCGTGCATGGCTTCGATCAGGGTGTTGAGGTTGTTCTTGATGGTGTTGAAGTCGCCGTTGTAGTTGTCGGTGATCAGCGGCGGAATATCGCCTTTGCTGATCTGCTCCACATAGCGTGCGGATACGTTCAGCGGCCCGATCACCGCGTCCAGTGTTCCGTTCACGCCGCGTACGATCTCGGCGTATGCGCCCTGGAACTGTTCCGCCCGGCCGCGCTCCGACAGCTGCCCCTGCTTCGAAGCATCCGTCAGCCGGACCAGTTCCTTTTGCAGACCCATCAGCGCCTGGGCAACGCTGTTGACCGCCACCTTCATCTTTTCGTGGTCGCCCCGGTACGTTTGCGCAATCAGCTCGTCGATCTTACCCACCGAGATCTGCCCGAGAATCCGGTTGCCTTCGCCGATGGGCAGCAGGATCGCATCCAGCATGGTATTCACGCCGCGCACAATCTCCGCATAAGCGCCCTGGAACTGCTCCGGCTTGCCGCGCTCCGAGAGCTGCCCGTCCTTCGACGCGTCCGTGAGCCGATCCAGCTCCTTATGCAGCCCCTGCAGCACCCCGGCGACATTGTTCACCGCGACCTTCATCTTTTCGTGATCGCCCTTGTAGGTCTGCGCGATCAGCTCGTCGATCTTGCCCGAGGAAATCTGCGCGAGAATGCGGTTGCCTTCGCCGATGGGCAGCAGGATCGCATCCAGCATGGTGTTCACGCCGCGCACGATCTCCGCATACGCCCCCTGGAACTGCTCCGGCTTGCCGCGATCGGAAAGCCGGCCTTCGCGGGAAGCCTCGATCAGGCGCGCCAGTTCTTTCTGCAGCCCCTGCAGCACCGCGCCAACGTTATTCACCGCGACCTTCATCTTTTCGTGGTCGCCCTTATAGGTCTGCGCAATCAGCTCGTCGATCCTGCCCGTCGAAATCTGCGCCAGAATGCGGTTGCCTTCCCCAATCGGCAGCAGGATCGCATCCAGCATCTCGTTGATCCCATCCACCATCTCGCGGTAAACGCCGCTGAACTGCTCCGCTCGTCCCCGCTCCTCCAGGCGGCCTTCCTTCGAGGCCTCCACCAGCCGCAAAATCTCCTGGGAAACCAGCAGCGCATCGTTTGCCGCCCCGCTCCCCTTCCCGTTCCGGCGCTCCGGCCGCTCCGGTGCGCCGGTCCCCTGTCCGTTCCCCGGGTCTCCATTCATCCCGTGTCCGTTCACTGCATGCCCCCTGGCCTTCCCGTCCTCGCTTATCCTCGTGCCTGCCATTGCCTTCGCCCTCTTCCTCTGCCTGCATCCGTTCTGCCCCGGATTCCTGGCGGTTCTCCGCCCCTGCGGGACCCGCGATCAGGCTGGTTGATATTCGTTCGCTCCGGGCGCTGGCGCTCCGTCCAGCACCGACTTGGTTTTCCCTTCCGCTGCTCGCGGCTGCACTCTCCGCCCGTGGCCGCACCCGACGTCCTGCGTCCTGGCCCGCATCGCCTCCTGCACCAGCCGCTGCGGGTCGAGGATCAGCGCCACCGTCCCGTCGCCCAGAATCGTCGCGCCCGCCACTCCCTGCACGTGCCGGTACAGATTCCCCAGGTTCCGGATCACCGTCTGGCAGTTGCCCAGCACCTGATCCACCGCCAGGCCGCAGGGACCGGTCTCGCACTCCACGATCATGATTTGCTCCCGCTCCGGGGCTTCGGTCTGCACCGCGAAGATCTCGCGCAGGCGGATGTAGGGAACCAGCTCGCCCCGCTCCAGCGCCACCCGCTTCCCTGCGGCCGCCGCGATCGCCTCGCGGGTGATCTCGACGCATTCCAGCGTGGCGCCCAGCGGCAAAACGTACGATCCCTCGCCCACCGTCACCAGCAGGCCGTCGATGATCGCCAGCGTCAGCGGCAGCCGCAGCGTCACCGTGGTGCCCTCGCCGCGCCGGCTCGTCACGTCGATCGCGCCGCGCAGCCCTTCCACCCGCTGCCGCACCACATCCATCCCCACGCCCCGGCCGGATATATC
>JBAUGH010000601.1:0-1894 GCA_049679565.1 Acidobacteriaceae bacterium | reverse complement strand
AGTTCGGGCGATCCCTGGCCGCCACCACAGTCTTGCCGAGGGCGACTTCCGCGCAATCGCGCGCCGCCGCGATTGCGCCGGGATCGCTCTCCGGGGTCGCAATCATCTCCACCAGCTGCATGTAGCGCGGCGGATTGAAGAAGTGAGTTCCGAACCAGCGGCGCCGTATCTCGGCCGGCAATCCCTGCGCGATTTCGGCCACGGGCAGCCCGCTGGTATTCGTGGTCAGGATCGCGTCCGCGCGGAGGTGCGGCGCTACTTTCTCCAGCAAAGCGCGCTTGATCTCCAGGTTCTCCGCCACGGCTTCAATCACCCAGTCGCAGGCGTTGAGCTCATCCAGGTCATCGTCGAAGTTTCCGATCCGGATGCGCGCAGCGAACTCCGGCAACACCAGCGCGGCCGGCCTGGTCTTCTTCAGGCCTTCGACGGCCCTTGCCGCCAGAGCGTTCCGATCTCCGGCCTGGGCCACGTCCAGCAACAGCACAGGCAATCCGGCATTGGCGAAGTGGGCCGCGATCCGCGATCCCATGGTGCCCGCGCCGAGCACGGCGACCCTGCGGATGGGAGAGGCAGGATGTTTCGAGGCGGCATTGCGATCCAGGGCAGCAGCTGAAGCGGAAGTCATGGGCAGCATTCCCTCTGGGATGAAGCAACCGAGCAGAGTAGCAGGGCTTCGGGTTGCCGGGCCAGTCTAGCGAACCTCGCCTGCGCGGTTCTCCAGCACCACGTGGGATACGACCGCGGTATCGAGCGTAGTCGGCAGATGCGAGCAGAAGCCGATACCGACGTAGAACGGCGCATCCATGTGCAGATGGATGGGCGGCCCGAAGGCGTGCATGGGCTCCCCTTCGAGGCTCACCCACAACTGGAAGTCATCGCCGCGCTTCTCGATGCCGATCCGCTTCGCCGTCACGGTCACGAAGCTGTCCGGCGAAGCGCCGCCCGGCAATCCGCGTCCGCCGATGCGATATTCCATGTCGGTCATGCGCGTATCCGGCTCTCGCCGCTGCGCGAGGTGAATCATGCCGAGTCCGTGCAGCGCCACCACGGCTTCCTTCGCGTCGTCGTCGAGGCTCTGGCGGATCACCAGCACTGCTTTGCGGTCGCCGTAGCCGTTCGGATCGGGATACGCGATGTCGGCGGCGAGGGAGACGTCGCCGGACATCTTCTTCCACAGGTACCGGAACTCGTCGCGCGTGTACCAGATGTTGTAGCCGGCGGAGCGGATGGTGTACGCATCCGCCGCCGGGTCGAAGCTGGCGCTGCCCGGCACCAGCGGTCCGCCAATGTCCGACTGTCCGGTGAAGATTCCGATGGGCGTGTCGAAGTTCACGCTGGGCCGATGGAAATCCGGTGGCGGCGCCACCTGTTTGTGGGTGGCCGATCCGGGCTGAGCCCAGTCGGGAGCCTGCGGCGGCGTTCCGGTTGCATTCTGCCCGGGGGCCGCAGCCGCCAGCGCACCCAGCACGATGCCCGCCATCCCCATCCGCGTCGCCCATTGCTTCATGCTCATCCGAATCCGCCCCTCTTCCTCGAACCGGATTGTAGTCCGCAGCGGGCGGCATCGACAGCGGTCACCTGCCGGGCGACACGGGTCGAAATCCGGCTCATTCAGGGTGAGGCGATTCGGGGCCGATGGGGATCAGGAGGCCGGGCTTTCGGCTCCTGCGGCGGGAGCTTCCGCGGTTTTCGCGCCGGGATTGACGAGGTCGCGCAGCTCTTTGCTGGGCTTGAAGTAAGGAACCTTCTTGGCCGGGACCTCGACGCGAGTGCCGGTCTTGGGGTTGCGTCCGATGCGCGGCTTACGCTGGCGGATGCGGAAGCTGCCGAAGCCGCGAATCTCGATTTTGTCGCCCGAACGCAGCGCTCCGATCACGGAATCGAAGATGGTTTC
>JBAUGH010000600.1:0-4585 GCA_049679565.1 Acidobacteriaceae bacterium | reverse complement strand
CGGAAATCATCCGGGGCGCCTCTTCGTACCGCGCAAACTGCATGGTGTACGAAGCGCGGCCCTGCGTCGCCGAGCGGATTTCGTTCACATATCCAAACATTTCCTTCAGCGGAACCATGGCCTTGATCACCTGCGAGCCGCCCACGTGCTCCATGCCTTCAATCCGGCCGCGCCGCGAGTTGATGTCCCCGATGATCGTGCCCATGTGCTCTTCCGGAACCGTCACTTCCACCGCCATCACCGGCTCCAGCAACACCGGCGACGCCTTCCGAGCCGCGTCCTTGAATGCCAGTGATCCGGCAATCTTGAAAGCCATTTCATTCGAGTCGACTTCGTGGTAGCTGCCGTCGTACAGCACCGCTTTGAAATCCACCATTTCATAGCCGGCCAGAATCCCGCCCTGCGCCGCCTCGCGAATTCCGTGCTCGATCGGCTTGATGTATTCCTTTGGCACCGCGCCGCCACGAATCTCGTTGATGAACTCCACACCCTTGCCCGGCTCGTTCGGCTCCAGACGGATCTTCGCGTGACCGTAGTTACCCGATCCACCAGTCTGCCGGATGTACTTTCCGTCGGCTTCAGCGACTTTGCGGATCGTCTCGCGAAAGGCCACCCGCGGCTCGCCCACGTTGGCCTCGACCTTGTGCTCGCGCTTCATGCGCTCCACGAGAATCTCGAGATGCAGTTCGCCCATTCCGCTGATAATCGTCTGCCCGGAATCGATATCGGTCCGCACCTTGAAGGTCGGATCCTCTTCGGCCAGCCGCGACAGAGCCACACCCATTTTTTCCTGGTCGCTCTTCGTCTTCGGCTCGACCGCCACAGAAATCACCGGATCAGGAAAATCAATGGCGCTCAGCGCAATCGCGTGATGCGGATCGCACAGCGTATCGCCCGTCTTGATTTCCTTCAGACCCACGCACGCGCAGATATCGCCCGCGTAAATCTCGGTGATCTCCTCACGCTTGTTCGCGTGCATCTTCACCAGCCGACCCACGCGCTCCGTTCGTCCCGACCGCGGATTGAGCACCGTGTCGCCGGTCTTCAGCGAGCCCGAATACAGGCGGATGAACCCCAGCTTGCCGTACGGATCGTTGATCAGCTTGAACGCCAGCGCGGAAAATGGCTCGTCGTCCCTTGCTTCGCGCGTCAGCACTACACCGGCATGATGCGGATCGATGCCCTCGATGGGAGGAACATCCAGCGGACTCGGCAGAAAATCGACGACCGCGTCCAGCAGCGTCTGCACGCCCTTGTTCTTGAACGCTGAGCCGCACAGCACCGGGAATACCTTCATTTCGATGGTCGCCCGCCGCAGCGCCGCCTTCAACTCAGCCGCCGTCGGAGTTTCCCCTTCGAGGAACTGGTGCAGCATCGCGTCGTCGTTCTCGGCAACCGTCTCGATCAGCTGCATCCGAAACGCTTCGGCCTTCTTCTTCAGCTCTTCCGGGACCGGCTCTTCCGAATACTCGGCGCCCATGGTCTCGTCGTGCCACAGAATGGCCTTCATCTCGATCAGGTCCACGACACCCTTGAACTTCGCCTCGGCCCCGATCGGGATCTGCGTCGCCACCGGGCGCGCGCCCAGCCGCTTGCGGATGGTCTCGATCACGTGCTCGAAATCCGCCCCCGCCTTGTCCATCTTGTTCACGAAGCAGATGCGCGGAACCTTGTACTTATCGCCCTGCCGCCATACTGTCTCGGTCTGTGGCTGCACGCCGCTGACAGAATCGAACAGCGCCACCGCACCGTCCAGCACCCGCAGCGAACGCTCCACCTCGGCTGTGAAGTCCACGTGGCCAGGCGTATCGATAATGTTGATCCGGATGTTCTTCCACGTGCAGGTCGTCGCCGCGGAGGTGATCGTGATTCCGCGCTCCTGCTCCTGCTCCATGTAGTCCATCGTCGCCGTGCCTTCGTGCACTTCGCCGATCCGGTGCGTGATCCCCGTGTAATAGAGGATTCGCTCGGTCGTCGTCGTCTTCCCGGCGTCGATGTGCGCCATGATTCCGATGTTCCGGCAACGATTTAGAGGCACCTGTCGCGGCACGATATTCTCTCTTTGCTTCTTGCGGACCTTTCAGCCCGCTGTTAATCCTGTGCTCCGAGCTCTGCGCTCTGAGCCTGCCTTACCACCGATAGTGCGCGAACGCCTTGTTCGCTTCCGCCATGCGGTGCACGTCTTCCTTCTTCTTCATCGCCGCGCCGCGCCCGTTCGCCGCATCCAGCAGCTCGTTCGTCAGCTTGTCGATCATGCCCTTCTCGCCGCGCGCCCGGCCGTAGCTCACCAGCCAGCGGATGGCCAGCGACGTCCGCCGCTCCGGGTTCACTTCAACCGGAACCTGATAGTTCGCGCCGCCCACGCGCCGCGTCTTCACCTCGAGCAGCGGCTTGCAGTTCTCCACCGCCTTCTTGAACAGCGTCAGCGCATCCGTGCCGCCGCCCTTCTGCTCCATGTTCGTCATGGCGGTATAGAAGATCCCCTGCGCCGTCGACTTCTTCCCCTCGTACATCATCGAGTTGATGAACTTCGTCACCAGCGTCGAGCTGTACACCGGATCCGCCGCCACTTCCCGCTTCGCGATATGTCCTTTTCTCGGCATGTTTCCTAATCCTTCAAACCCGCTCTTCTGCCACCGCCGTCTTTGCGCCCGTCAGAGCGCGTCCACCCGGACGGCGAGTCCCTATTTCTTCGCTCCGCCCTTGGCGCGCTTCGCACCGTACTTCGACCGGCTCTGGTTGCGGTTGGCCACGCCCACCGAATCCAGCGTGCCGCGCACCACGTGATACCGAACGCCCGGCAGGTCCTTCACACGTCCCCCGCGAATCAGCACGATCGAGTGCTCCTGCAGGTTGTGCCCGATGCCGGGAATATAGGTGGTCACCTCGATCCCGTTCGTCAGGCGCACGCGCGCCACCTTCCGCAGTGCGGAATTCGGCTTCTTCGGCGTCTGCGTATACACGCGCGTGCAGACTCCGCGCCGCTGCGGCGATCCCTGCAGTGCAGGCGACGCCGTTTTGTAGCGGGGCGCCGTCCGTCCTTTTCTCACCAGCTGATTGAATGTCGGCAAACCTGTTTCTCCTTCACCTGCTCAAACCGCTCAAACCCTGCCCCAAACTCACCCGCGCAGCGCACAATCAGTCCTCATCGCGCCTGCCCCCACCTGACCCCAGGCGGGTTCGCGCGAAGTCCCGATCGGCTCGCGTCTTACTTCCACTTCCCTGCTCAGACGAGAACTTGCGACGGTGACCGAGCGTGCCTTGCGCCCCGCATACCGCAGGGCCTTGGGAAACAGCCGATTCCGTTTCGAAGTTCCGGCCCGCATAGTTCGTCAAGGTGACGAGTGTCGCAGGCCCGATGCGATTCCGTATCCCGGCCGCGCACTCATTTCCTCGCAGCCATACCGCCTGCACCCTTCCGTCCATCCGACAGACAGGAAAACGGCTTACAGACAGCTTTTTGAGAATAGCACAGTTTTTTCCGAGGTCAAAATTCCACAGCAGTCTGGAAGCGGTGAAGTTTGAAGCTTCAAAGTTGGCTCTGGGGCCGACCGGAGCCTTGCGCCACTTCTGAGAGCCTGAAATCATAAATGGAACGGGATGTCGGAACTCGTACAGATCGGGTTTCAGCCGCCGAAGCCTGCCATTGCTGGCGCTCAGAAGCCGCGCGCTTCAGTGCTTTGGATTGAGGGCGTCACGCTGGCGTGGATGCTCGTGGAATTCGGCGTCTCTGCATACGCGGCTATAACGGCTCATAGTGCTGCGATGTTGGCCTTTGGTTCCGACAGTCTGGTGGAGCTCCTGTCCACTACTGTTGTGCTCTTGCAGTGGATTCCGAGTATGTCTATCTCGGAACGGAGGGCAAGCCGAACAGCCGGAGCGCTGCTTTTTGTGCTCGCCTTCGTGGTTGCAGCGATTGCTGTTGCGTCATTGGCTCTGCGGTTGCGGCCTGCGCCGAGTTGCGCGGGCATAGCAATCACCATCGCGGCGCTGATCGCAATGCCTGTTCTGGCCTTCCTCAAGCGTCGTGAGGCTAGTCGCAGTAAGAATGCAGCGCTGGCCGCCGACGCAGTGCAATCTGCTGCTTGCGCGTATCTTGCCCTCATCGCACTGGCTGGCCTCGTTATCAATGCGGCGTTCCATGTCGCATGGTTCGATTCGGTCGCCGCTTTGATGGCTGTTCCGATCCTCGTGAAGGAGGGCAGATCGGCCTGGCAAGGCCAAACCTGCGGATGTTGCTGAGAGCGTTATATACAAACTGCACCACTTCCAGCGGCCTTTGCCAAAGTCCGCGCCGAGCGTGCCCAATCGGTCACCACACCCTCCAGCAGCTCGGTGATCGTCTTCATCGTGATCGACTGACCCGGCCCGTTCGGCCCCGGTATCCCCCGCGCGCCATTTCCTGACCCGCCATTCCCGCCACCGCTCGGCTTCATTCCTCCCTCAGAACCTCCAGAGGCTTCTGCCCCAGCAGCCGGAAGCTCGCGACCCATCCCGTCGCCACCGCCAGCACCGCCGTCCCCGCAATCGCCACCAGCGTTCCTCCTGCGCCTCGCTGAAAGACCACGTCCATCCGGTGCAGCAG
>JBAUGH010000599.1:0-4706 GCA_049679565.1 Acidobacteriaceae bacterium | reverse complement strand
CCATCCTGTCCGAACCGGCTCGCCCGCCCCGGGCCTCCGCGCGTCTGTGGCGCTCGCTGCGCCGCCAGCCGCTGGCCTTCATCGGCATTGCGCTCATGATCCTGTTCTTCATCATGGCCGTTTTTGCGCCTCTGCTGGCGCCGTATAATCCCGCGGCCCTCGATCTCCTCCACCGCCTGCAGCCGCCCAGCAGCGCCCACTGGATGGGTACCGACGAGCTGGGCCGCGACATCCTCTCCCGCGTGATCTACGGATCGCGGCTGTCCCTCACCGTCGCCGCGTCGGTCGTGAGCCTGTCGTTTCTGCTCGGACTGATCTTCGGCGGAGTCGCCGGCTATTACGGCGGAGGTCTCGACATAGCCATCAACACATTCCTGATGAACGCCTTCCTCGCGCTGCCTGGCATTCTCCTCGCCATCGCCTTCGTTGCCTTTCTCGGACCGGGCCTGCTCAACCTCATCCTCGCGTTGTCCATCGGCGGATGGGTCGGCTACGCGCGCCTGGTGCGCGCTCAGGTGCTGGCTATCCGCGAACGCGAGTTTGTCGAGGCGGCCCGTGCCCTCGGCGCCGGCGATCTGCGCATCTTCCTTCGCCACATCCTGCCCAACATCCTGCAACCGCTCATCGTGCAGGCTGCCATCGGCATGGCCGGAGCCGTCCTCGCCGAAGCCACCCTCAGCTTTCTCGGGCTCGGCGTTCCCCCGCCCGCGGCCAGTTGGGGAACCATGCTCAACGACGCGCGCCCCTTCCTGTTCGACGCGCCCCACCTCGTCGTCTTTCCCGCCATCGCTGTCGCGCTCTGCGTACTGTCTTTCAATTTTGTCGGCGACGCGCTGCGCGACTATCTCGATCCCCGCACCCGCATCGCCGTTGGGCTATGACCCATGCCCGACTCCGCAAGCCTAACTACCATGCGGATCGGCGTCATCTCTGACACCCATGGCCTGCTGCGCCCGGAAGCCCTTGCGGCGCTGGCCGGCGTCGCCCACATCCTGCACGCCGGCGATGTCGGTGATCCCGCTATCCTCGACCGCCTTCGGCAGATCGCGCCCGTCAGTGCGATTCGCGGCAACATCGACACCCACGGCCCCTGCGCGAAACTCCCACCTACCAAGCTGGTGACTCTGGGAGGAACTTCCTTTTATCTCCTCCACGATCTCCACCAGCTGAACCTCGATCCGCGAACCGCCGGCATCGACGTTGTCGTGAGCGGCCATTCGCACCGGCCCGGCGTGGAGGAGCGCCGCGGCGTCCTCTATCTCAATCCCGGCAGTGCCGGACCACGGCGCTTTTCGCTGCCCATCTCCCTCGCTGTGGTCAGGCTGGCCGGCACCGGCCCGGTGGTCGAACTCGTGCATCTGGCCGAATCCAGCGAAGGCTGAATCGGGGTCCTCCCCGACCCTGACGGTTTCACGCTGGCCGCTTTCGATGCTACCCTCGCTGGCATGCCCAGGATGGCCCTGGAACTGTTGCTGGCGGCAACTCTTCCGTTGTGCCTCACGGTATCGGCGCAGAACACCCCCAACTCCGCCCGCCGGGAGCCGACCCCTGTCTCCTCGCAGCCCGCGATTGCCCTCGATCGCGCGGCCAATATGCTGACCGGTCCATGGAAGTTCTCACCCGGCGACTCGCCCACCGTGAACGGCTCCCCCGCCTGGGCGCAGCCTGGCTTCGATGACAGCCACTGGGCACTCATGGATTTGAAGCCCCCCTCCGGATCGGTCGATCCAAACCTCAATATCCGCGGCTATGTCCCCGGCTGGAGAGCCCAGGGCTACCCGCACCTCACCCGTTTTGCCTGGTACCGCCTGCACCTGCAGGTCAGCAATGCCGCCAGCCGTCTGTCCTTCAACATGCCCGCCGATTTCGACGATGCCTACCAGCTCTACGTCAACGGAAAGTACCTGGGCGAATACGGCAGCTTCGGTCCCGGCGGGGTCTCCGTCCGCTTCGACCTGCCGGAGTCCTTCACGCTCCCGCCCCTCGACCCGGCCGGCGACCTCGTCATCGCCATCCGCTTCTATATGAATCCCAGCACGGCGGTCGGCGCGCCCGCGGCCGGCGGCATGCACCAGCCGCCCGTGCTGGCTCTGCCCATGATCGCGCAGCTCCTCTACCAATCGTTGAGCAACGCGGTGCTGAGGACCGAAATCGCCGACCTGATCCTCCTGTTCCTCTACCTGCTGGCTGCGCCGCTGGCCTTATGGGCTGCGATCGAAAATCGCCAGGAGCGGGTCTGGCTGTGGCTCGCTCTGGTGCTGCTGCAGCAGATCGCGAGCACTTCCGTGCTCGCTGCCTGCGTCCTCATGGGCCGTCCCCTGTGGAACTACAACCTGTTCTACCAGGTTCTGTTTGCCCCACTCGGCCGCCCCCTCTGGATCCTCTTCTGGTGGGAGTGGTTCGGACTGACCCGCCTGCGCTGGATTCCCCGTGCCGGCTGGCTGCTCACCCTCGGACGCATGCTCTGCAATTTCGTCGTCGACAGCCCTTCCTTCGGGATCGGCTTCTTCCATCAGTCCTGGCTTGCTCACTTCAACACCGCGTCGGGCTGGTTCCTCGGCGCCCAGGGGGTGATCCTCATTGTGATTCTCGTGGCCGCCTTTCGCCGCGAAGTCACGGATGCGCTCCTCGCCGCCCTCCCGCTCAGCCTGCTCGTCCTTACCAATTACCCTTTCCCACAGATCTTCCTGCACTTCCGCATCCCCTACGTCTTCTACCCGTTCGGCATTCAGGTGGATGACGCTCACATCGTTCAGGTCCTGCTCATCGTGGCTGTCAGCGCCCTGGCTCTCCGCCATTTCCTGCGCACCCGCGTTCTCGAGGAACTGACGCGCCACTCCCTCGCTCAGGATCTCGAGCAGGCCCAGCAACTCCAGCAGCGTGTGCTCGTTCCGGAAACCGTCCCGTCGCCGTACTTCTCCCTCGAGTCCGAGTACCGGCCGGCGCAAACCGTGGGCGGAGACTTCTTTCAGATGGTGGCGGGCGCCGACGGCAGCCTGCTGGTCGTTATCGGCGACGTCTCCGGAAAAGGCATCAGCGCCGCCATGCTGGTGGCGGTGCTGGTGGGAACCTTGTGCACCCGGGCGCAGGAAAGCTTCGACCCCGTAACCATGCTCACCACGCTCAACGGCCGCCTGGTTGGGCGATCGATGGGCTATCTGGCAACCTGCCTCGCCGCCGAGCTGCGCCCCGATGGCACGATGCGCATCGCCAATGCCGGCCACCTTTCCCCATACCTGAATGGTGAGGAGATCAGCCTCGACGGCGCTCTCCCGCTCGGCTCTGCGACCATCATCGAGCCCAGCGTGAAGATCCTCCGCCTTCAGCCCGGCGATGTCCTCACCTTCATCACCGACGGAGTGGTTGAAGCCATGAATTCCGAGCGCCAGCTCTTCGGCTTCGACCGCGCCCGCACCATCAGCCGCCAGCCGGCGGGCGCCATCGCCAGTCAGGCTGCCGATTTCGGCCAGTGCGACGACATCACCGTGCTGCGCATCGAGTTTGTGGGCGCGCCCCAGGCAACGCCGGCGGCAGCCGCGGCGGTTTGACCGTTCAACCCGCCGCCGCGGCCCAGCGCATCGTCGCCCGGGCCGCACCCCGCGTCACTGATAGGTGAGGCTCAGGTTATCCAGATAAGTCCTTACCTGCGCCCCGGCGTAGTTGCTGTCCACCTGATAATTCAGGTTCACACCCCACCAGCCGGCGGGCGCAGCGATCGGCGGGAAGTCCTTGTTCACCGTGTAAGTCGTTCCGTTCAGCGTAAACGACTGATACAAGGTGTAGTTATTCGATTCCCGCTCCAGCTGGATGGTCAGATGGTTCCAGCCATCGACGAACGTGCAGGGAACCTTCGCATCGGTCCAGTGCCCGGTCTGGTTGTTCCAGATATCCCAGTCGTGGTCGCCCAGATGATTGCACTGCGTCCCGAACGTCATGCCGGCGATACCCTCCATCCACATCGAAACGTCGAACTCCAGCGCCTGCGACACCGCCGAATCGCTCACGTAGAAATCGGTCGTATAGGTGAATTGGTGAATCGTGGGCAGCAGCGTGTGATCGCGATCCAACCGCTGCGGCGCATTAACCCCCAGCACTCCCGCGGTATACAGCACATCCGCATACGGAAGCCGCGGATCGAGCTCGAACATCGTGGCGTTGCCGCTCAGTGACGGATCGCTCACCCCGAAGACCTGCTGCCAGGTCGCTGCCGGACAATTGGACGCGCAGTCGATGAAGTCGGGCGCAATCTGCGAGAAGCTCTGCCAGTTCCCGGCGGCCGTCTGCAGGTTTGAAATCGTCGTGCCCGCCGGCGCAGCTCCGCTGTCGCTCGAGCCTGAACCGCTGCCGCTGGAACCCGATCCGCTCCCCGACCCAGAGCCACTGGAACCGGAGGCGCTGCCGGAACCCGAACTTCCACTCGAGCCGGAGCCACTCGAGCCGGAGCCGCTCGAGCCGGAGCCACTCGATCCGGAACCACTCGAGCCTGAACCACTCGAGCCTGACCCGGACCCGCTGCTCGATCCGGAACTGCCGCTCCCCGAGCCCGAACTGGATCCCGAGCTGCCACTCGAACCACTGCTCGAACCAGAACCGCTGCTCGAACCGGACCCACTGCTCGACCCGTTGCCACTCGATCCCGACCCGCTGGACCCCGAACTCCCGCTCGATCCCGATCCGCTGCTCGATCCCGATCCGCTGCTCGATGC
>JBAUGH010000598.1:0-1749 GCA_049679565.1 Acidobacteriaceae bacterium | reverse complement strand
GTGGGTGTCCTGCCGTTGGTTCGTCCTGGCTGCTGATCTGTCCAGGTGTGAAAGCGGCTCAGAATGGTTTGCAGATCGTCAGGGTTCGTGCCCGGCTGCATGGTGAATTCCTCCATGTGCCGAGCGTAAAGGGGCAGCCGCCGGCTGGAGCGGGAGGGATAAGAAATCTCTCAGACACAATCCCCAATCGGGATGCCAAAGTCATGCCGTTCCACTTCGGAACCCCGCCGGCATGGCTTCCGCGCGACTCACCCCGTATTCCGCAGACCCGCTGCAATCCCGCTGATCGTCCCCGCTATCGCCCGATTCACCGCGTCGGTATCCTCGCCCGCCCGCTTGCGCCGCAGCAGGTCCACCTGGATGAGGCTCATCGGATCGACGTACGGGTTGCGCAGCCAGATCGACCGGGCCAGCACCGGATTCGACTCCAGCAGGTCCTTCTGCCCGGTTACCGCGAGCACCGCTTCACGGGTCCGCTCAAACTCCGCCTTCAGCATGGAGAAGACCCGCTCCCGCAACGCCGTATCGGGCACCAGCGAAGCGTAGAGCGACGCGATGCCGAGATCGGCCTTGGCCAGCGCCATTTCCACATTGCGCACAATGTCGGTAAACAGCGGAAACTCGCTCATCATCGTGCGCAGCAGGCCAGGTCCGCCCGGCTTCCTGGCGAAATCCGCCAGCGCGGCGCCCACCCCGAACCACGCGGGCACCAGCAGGCGGCTCTGGGTCCAGCCAAATACCCAGGGAATCGCGCGCAGATTGGCAAAGCTCATCGCGCCCCGCCGCCGCGCCGGCCGCGATCCGATCCTCGCGTTTTCCAGCTCGCCCACCGGCGTTGCCACCTCAAAGTAGTGCAGCACTTCCGGATCGCCCAGAATCCGTTCCCGGTACAGGGCGAACGAAATCTCCGACAGCTCCTCCATCGCAGACTCCCACTCGGGCTGCATCACGCCGGAGAAATGGGCGCCAGGGATCAGCGCGTTAGGCCGCGCCAGCGCGTCGAGCGACGCCGCGATCATCAGCTCCAGGTTCCGCTCAGCCAGCACTACGTCAGCGTATTTCCAGTTCAGCACCTCACCCTGCTCGGTGATGCGGATCTGCCCCTCGAAGGCGCCCACCGGCTGCGCGTAGATCGAGCGATGGGTTGGTCCGCCGCCGCGTCCCACCGTGCCGCCGCGCCCGTGGAAGAGCCGCAGCCGCACCCCGCATTCCCGTGCCGCGTCGTGGAGCGCGCGATGGGCGCGAAAAATCTCCCAGGTGCTGGTCAGCATTCCGCCGTCCTTGTTCGAGTCGGAATACCCCAGCATGACCTCCTGCATATTTCCCCACGAGGCCAGCAGCTTGCCGTATCCCGGCGACCGCCACAGTTCCCGGCAAATCCGCGGCGCATTGCGCAGGTCCTCGATAGACTCGAACAAGGGCACCGGCATCAGGCCGGGGTCACGCATTTGTGCGCGGCTCGGCCCCTCGCCGCTGCCCGCCACCTCCACGCCGCCCAGCCGCGCCAGCCAGACAACTGCGGTCACATCCTCGACGCTGGAGGCGCCGCTGACAATGTATTGCCGGATCGCCTCCGGGCTGCAGCCTGCTTTGATCTCCGCAATCACGCGGAACGTCTCGAGCACGTCGCGCGTCTCCGGGCTGAGCGACTCGGGCGCCGCTGCGGCTTCCCGCGCACACCATGCTGAGGCCTCTTCGAGCGCCTTCTTATGCACGCGTGCATGCTGCCGGATGTCCAGGGTGTGCAGG
>JBAUGH010000597.1:0-9301 GCA_049679565.1 Acidobacteriaceae bacterium | reverse complement strand
GGACTTCGTCAAGATCCTCACCGAGCCGAAGTCGTCTCTGGTGCGGCAATACACCGCGCTGCTCGAGACCGAGGGCCTCAAGCTGGAGTTCACCCCCGAGGCCATCGAGGAGATGGCCCAGTTCGCCTTCCGGGTGAACGAGGGCACGGAGAACATCGGAGCGCGCCGCCTGCACACCATCATGGAGCGAGTGCTGGATGAGATCAGCTTCCTCGCTCCCGACCTGACCCGCGCCCAGGCCAAGGGCGATCGCAGGAACCAGAGCACGGTGGTAGAGCTCGCCGCGGTAGGCGAAGGAACGACCGCCCCCCTCCCGGTCATCGAACGCGAGACCCCGAGCGGTACGGAGAAGGTCATGGTGATCGATCCCGAATACGTGCGCCAGATGGTCGCAAGCATCGTGAAAAACCAGGACCTGTCGCGGTACATTCTGTAAGCGACGGCAATGCCGACCACCGTACGCTCGTTTTCGAAGATCAACCTCGGGCTGGCCATCGGTCCTCTGCGCGGGGATGGGTTCCACGCGCTCGCCACCTGCTATCAGACCCTGGCCGCCCACGACCTCGTAACAGTCGAAGCCCAGTCGGCCGCCGCCCTCTCGATCCACCTGACCAGCAATCACCCGGGCGTTCCGACCGATGCCCGCAACACCGCCTGGAAGATGGCGGAGCGGGCGCTCGTGGCCATGGGCATAACGGCCGAGGTCCGCATCCACATCGACAAGCGCCTGCCCGTCCAGGGCGGCATAGGAGCCGGATCGGCCAATGCCGTCGCGGCCCTCGTGGGCCTGGAACGCGAACTGGCCCGCGACGGCATCGCCTCTCTTCCCGAGGCGGAACGCCTGCGCATTGCGGCGGCGGTCGGATCCGACGTGCCCCTGTTCCTGGTCGGAGGCGCCGTGCTGGGATCCGGCCGCGGCGAAGTGGTGACGCCGCTGCCGGACTTTCCCGCCATCGAATGCGTCCTCGCCCTGCCCGAAGTCGCCGTTTCCACCCCCGAGGCCTACCGGGCCTGGGACGCGTTGCAGGGCGCCGCGGCGGCCCAGCTCGCGACCGGCGCGTTGACCCGCCCCGAGGGCTCCGATAGACTGGAAACGTTGAGTCGAGCTCTCACCCTGGCGTTCGCGTCGGGGTCTTCGGGGGAATTGCCCTCCGGTCGAGAGGCGCACTCCTCCGGTGTCTTTGCTGGTTGCGAAGACCTGGCCGGGAAAACGGAACGTATCCATCCGCTTCTCGCGCTTGTCCGAACCGGGATCGAAAACGACTTCGAGCAGGTCGTCTTCCGGCAGTATCCCTCTCTCGGAACAATCAAGCGCCTTCTTGCGGAATCCGTTGACCCAGGGGAAGCGGCTGTTTACGCAGCGCTTTCCGGTTCCGGGTCAGCCGTCTTTGGCCTGTACGGATCGGCGCAGGCAGCTGCGGCAGCGGAGAAGCGTCTCGGAGAGGCTGGAGTTCGCGCGCTGCGGACAAAAACATTGCCGCGCGAGAACTACGGGCGGACGATGATGGTGTAGGCGGGCAGGTTCGAAGCACAGTTCAGGTTGCTGGGCGATCGACTAATGGTAGGTCAAGTGCCTTTGGAGCACTTTGTCCAGGTTCGAATCCTGGTCGCCCAGCCAGGTGAAGAAAGTACGTTCGGGAAGTTGGGCCACGCAGGACAGAATTCCATGCAAACCAGCTGGAGGTTCTTGTGAAGACGGATGCCATTGAGACGGTAGCGGTCACGCCCAATGCGGCGGCGGCCCCGACAGACGGAAATGCCAAAGCTAAGACGCAGACGCGGAAATCCCGGGTATCGAATGAGGATCGACGATTCAAGATTTTCTCGGGCACGGCGAATCGCCAGCTGGCGGAGGCCATCTGCGAGCACATCGGCGTCAGGCTCGGCGAGACCAAGATGCAACGCTTCGCCGATGGCGAGGTCTACTTCCAGCTGCTCGAAAACGTCCGCGGCGCCGACGTCTTCGTGGTCCAGCCCACCTGCTATCCGGTCGATCAGCACCTGGTCGAATTGCTCATTATGATTGACGCCCTCAAACGCGCATCGGCGGGCCGCATCACCGTCGTGGTTCCTTACTACGGCTATGCGCGCCAGGACCGCAAGGACCGGCCCCGCGTGGCGATCTCGTCGAAGCTGGTGGCCGATCTCATCACCACGGCGGGCGCCCATCGGGCGCTGTTTATGGATTTACACGCCGCCCAGATTCAGGGCTTCTTCAACATTCCCGTCGATCACATGTTCGCCAGTCCGGTGCTGGTCAGCTATTTCCGGGAGCTGAACCTGCCCAATCTCACCGTGGTTTCACCCGACGCCGGCGGCGTCGAGCGGGCCCGCTTCTTTGCCACCAAGCTCGGCGCTCCCATGGCCATCGTGGACAAGCGCCGCACCGACATCAACGTGACCGAAGTCATGCACATCATCGGCGAAGTCAAAGGGCAAACCTGCCTCATCGTGGACGACATTGTGGACACGGCGAGCACGCTGGTGAAAACCGTGGACGCGCTGCTCGACCAGGGTGCGCTCGCCGTCTATGCCTGTGCGTCGCATCCCGTTCTCTCCGGGCCGGCCATCGAGCGCATCGCCAATTCGCGTATCGAGCAGCTGGTGGTCACCGATTCCATTCCCCTTCGGGAAGAGGCACGAAGCGTGCCCAGGATCAAAGTTCGTTCGGTGGCCGGCCTGCTGGCCGCGACCATCGAGAGCATTCACATGGAGACCAGCGTGAGTGCGCTGTTCAGTTGAAGGCAGCTTTTAGCTCGCAGCCATAAGCTGCTGGCGCAAAGGGTTGCATAACGACAATGGCGGCCGCCGGAAAAGGGTGGCCGTACAGAAGGGAGTGGAAAGCGCAGCAATATAGCTACCAGCTAATGGCTAACATCTGCCTTTGTCTGCTTTTCCGTGCCCGAAGGGAAAACCTATGATTACTCAGGAAATCGTCAGCGCCGTGCCCCGTGAGGGCAAGTTCAACAAAAACGCCGCCCGCCGCGTCCGCGCGAAGGGCAAAGTGCCCGCCGTAGTCTATGGAGCGGCCGAGCCGGCCGTCGCCGTCGAGGTGGATCCCAAACAGATCCAGAAGATCCTCCATTCCGAGACCGGACATAACTCCATCTTCGATCTGGAAGTCTCCGGCAATACCGCCAAGGTGATGATTGTGGACTGGCAGTACGAGCCCATCAAAGGCAAGCTGATCCACATCGACTTCAAGCGCATCGCTCTGGACAAACCCATCCGCGTCGAAGTGCCCATCCAGCTGGTTGGCCTGGCCGAAGGCGTCAAGACCCAGGGCGGCATTCTCGACCAGATGCTGCGCGAGGTCGAGATCGAGTGCCTGCCGGGAGACATTCCAGCCAACATTCCTATGGACGTGACCACGCTCGTATTCGGCACCGTCCTGCGCGTTTCCGATCTGCCCCACGGCGGAAAGCTGAAGTTCCTGACGCCGGAAGATACCCCGGTCGCGCACATCACCTCGGTCAAGGAAGAAGCGGCGCCCGCGCCGGACGCCGAAGCCGCTGCCGCCGCCGCAGCGCCTGCGGAGCCGGAGGTTGTCAAGAAGGGCAAGCAGGATACGACGGAAGGCGCCGCTGTTGCTCCCGCTGCCGGCGACAAGGGCAAGAAATAAGGGGGCGGGAAGGCTGTGGATGGAAGCGGCGTGTTTCTGGTGGTGGGCCTGGGGAATCCCGCGATCGAATACCAGTTCACGCCGCACAATGCAGGGTTTCTGGCGATTGACCGTATCGCCGAAGACCAGCACGCGGAAGTGGTGAATCGCCGCTGCCGCGCGCTGACCGCGAAGGTGAAGATCGGCGGCCGGGATGTCATCCTGGCCAAACCCGAAACCTTCATGAACCTCAGCGGCCTGTCGGTCGGGGCCCTCGTGGATGAACTGGATATCCAGTTGCCGGCAAACCTGCTGGTGCTCTACGACGAGCTGGATTTGCCGCTGGGAAGCCTCCGGGTTCGCGAACGAGGCAGCCCGGCGGGACATAACGGAGCGCGTTCGGTCTCGAACTGCCTGGGAACGGACGAGTGGTGGCGGGTTCGGATCGGAGTTGGACCGGAACCCGGCGTGCCGCAGGACGCTTTTCGGCGCGGTAAGGATTATCTGCTCACGCCGATGAGCAAACGGGATCTGGCTGCTCTCGATCCGATGCTGGATCGCGCCGGCCGCGCGGTCGAAACGGTGCTGCTCAGGGGCATCGCCGCCGCGATGAATGAGTTCAACCGCCGCGACCCGGAGAATTCCGGTCCGGCGGAGAAGTAAGGAAGATGGAAGCGAATTTCGATGCCGGGCTGTGGGCCCGGAGGGAAGAGAAGCAAACGATGCAGCGTTTCTACGAAGTGATGTTTATCGTGCGGCCGGACGTGGCCGACGAAGATCTGGACAAGCTGATCGCCGCGCTCGAGCAAACGGTGACCGGTGGGGGCGGAAAGGTTCGCTCCACAGAAAAGCTGGGACGCCGCAAGCTGGCGTATCTGGTCCGCAAATTCAACGACGGCAACTACGTTCTGCTCACCGTGGATGCGGATGGCACGCTGATCGCGGAGCTGGAGCGGCGCCTCCGGGTTTCCGAGCCGGTCATCAAGTTCATTACCGTGCGCATGGATGAGGAAGAGAAGCGGCTCGCCAAGGTCCGCGCGATTCGGGCGACTCGCAAAAAGCTGAGCGCGATGCCGCCCGAGCCGGTTGCGGCACCGGCTCCCGCCCCCACCCCGGCTCCGGCTCCGGCAGAAGCAGCCCCGGCAGCCGCGGCGGAAACGGCAACCCAGGCGAGCGCTTAATCGCGCCGCACGATCAACTGAATTCAGGCCGGGCCGCCTCAAGGCTGCCGGCCGGAGGAATCGAAATGGCTGACGAAGTAACTGCAACTCCATCCCGTCCGGATGCGCCGGCGGGTCGTCCCTCGGGTCCGGGTGGACGTGGACCCGGCGGGCCTGGCGGTCCGGGCGGACGCAAGTTTTTCCGCCGCAAGAAGGTCTGCAAGTTCTGCACCGAGAAGATCGACGCGATCTCCTATCGCGACGTGCGCCTCCTCCAGGGCTTTGTGGCCGAGCGCGGCAAGATTGTGCCCCGCCGGCTGACCGGCGTGTGCACCACCCACCAGCGGCGGCTGACCAAGGCGATCAAGCAGGCGCGCAACATCGCTCTGCTCCCCTTCGCGGCAAGGTTCTAGTTTGATTCGGCCCCTCCGCGCCCCGGCGCGGTTCGCGGCTGACACCTGGGCCCTGAGCTCTGCGCTCTGAGCCCTGTTCAGGAGATTGCTATGGAAGTGATTCTGAGAGAAGACGTATCCAGCCTCGGCCGTCGCGGCGACGTGGTCAAGGTCGCCGACGGCTACGGCCGCAACTATCTGCTGCCCAAAAATCTGGCCATGGAAGCGACCGCCGCCAACAAAGCGGTGATCGAGCAGATGAAGGCCGCAGCCGTTCGCCGCTCGGCGAAGGAGAAGGCCGAGGCCGAGCAGCTCGTCACCCAACTCAACACCGTCGCCCTGGTCTTCGAGCGGCGCGTCGGCGAAAACGATCACCTCTTCGGCTCCGTGACCTCCTCGGACATCGCCCAGGGCCTCGCGGCGAAGGGGTTCGAGATCGACCGCCGCAAAGTGCAGCTCGACGAGCCGCTCAGGTCCACCGGGGAGTTCCACGTCCCCGTCAAACTGCACCGCGAAGTCACCGCCCATATTTCCGTGACGGTGAAGGGCGAAGAAGCGGCCGCCGAATAGGCGTACTCGGCTCCGGGCAGGCCGCCGCCCGTCCGGAGCGAACCTTCGCAGGGTGAGAAGATAGGAACAGGAAATCGCCGGCTCGCTTTCCGGTCTGCTTCCTGGCCCTCATCATGCTGAAAGTCATCTCCTCGCACGTCTTCCTCGAACATCGCCTGCACCCCGGCCTGCTCGACATCTTTGCGCGGGCCGGTGCGCAGGGCGTTGAGCTGTTCGCCGCTCGCCAGCATTTCGACTACACCAGCCGCACCCACATCCGCGAGCTGGCCGAATGGTTTCGCGACAATCCCGCCGAACCCTTCTCCATGCACGCGCCCCTCTTTTCCGATATGGAGATGGGCCGCAGCGGCGCACCCGCCGTCAACGTGATTCACCCGGAGAAAAGCCGCCGCATCGATGCCATGGATGAAGTGAGGCGAGCCATCGAAGCTGCCGAGCAAATCCCCTTTCGCTTCCTGATTCTCCATCTTGGGGAACGCGAGGACACCTGGGGACCCCGCGCCCTCGAGCACTCCATCACCGCCCTCGAGCATCTCCGCGCCTTTGCCAGCCCGCTCGGCGTCAGGCTCCTCGTCGAGAACCTGCAGGGTGACGTGGCCAGGCCCGAGCATCTGGTCGAAATTCTCTCGGCAGGACACTTTCAGGACATCGGCGCCTGCCTCGACGTGGGCCACGCTCACCTCGGCGACGGCGTAGCGGCGGCGCTGAGCGTACTCGGGCCGCACATCCGCTCCTCGCACCTGCACGACAACAAAGGTGACAGAGACGCCCATCTCTGGCCGGGCGACGGCACTATCGACTGGAACGAGGCGTTCGGCGGTCTGAAGACGGCGCCGCAAACGCCCGCCGGCGTGCTCGAGATCCACTACGCGCTCGCCGAGCCGGCGGAAACCGTGGGAGAAAAGGCACGGCAGGCCTTCGCAAGAATGGATGCCGCCAGCCGAAACAGCTAGACGGGGTCAGGAAATCATGGCAGAAACAGAGACCGCAGCAACAACCGCACCTCCTCTTTCCACCATCGCGGAGATCGGCCGCCACGAAGGGCAGGCGGTCACCCTCCACGGCTGGCTCTACAACCTGCGCGAGAGCGGCAAGCTCCTCTTCCCCATCTTTCGCGACGGTACGGGGACCATCCAGGGCATCGTTCCCAAAGCCGCGGTCACCCCGGAAGTTTTCGAGACCATCAAGGGCCTGACCCATGAATCGTCGGTGATCGTCCACGGCAAGGTGCGCGCGGATAAGCGCGCCCCCGGCGGCTACGAGCTGGACGTCGAGAACGTCGAGGTCGTGCAGCGCGTCCCCGAAGACGCTCCCTATCCGATCTCCCTCAAGGAGCACGGCACCGATTTCCTGATGGAGCACCGCCACCTGTGGATCCGGACCCCGCGCCAGGCGGCCATCCTGCGCATTCGCGCCGAGATCATCAAGGCCGCCCGCGATTATCTCGACGACAACGGCTTCGTCCTCACCGATCCCCCCATCCTCACGCCCGCCGCCTGCGAAGGCACCAGCACCCTCTTTCCCGTGGACTATTTCGGCGACGAAGCTTATCTCACCCAGAGCGGCCAGCTCTACATCGAGAGCACCGCACTCGCCCTCGGCAAGGTCTATTCCTTCGGGCCCACGTTCCGCGCAGAAAAATCCAAGACTCGCCGCCATCTCACTGAGTTCTGGATGGTCGAACCCGAGTGGGCCTTTGCCGATCTGGAAGACCTGATGGGCCTGGCCGAAAACTTCATCAGCTTCATTGTCGATCGCGTGCTCACCCGCCGCGCCGCGGAGCTGAAGACCATCTCCCGCGACCCGGCGAAACTCGAAGCGATCAAGCCGCCCTTCCCTCGCCTCCGCTACGACGAAGCCGTCGCCATGCTCAACGAAGCCCACACCAAAGGCCTGCTGGAGCAGCCCTTCGAGTACGGCAACGACTTCGGGTCGCCTGACGAAACCTATATCTCCTCGCAGTTTGACCGGCCCGTGATGGTCCATCGCTATCCCGCGGCCGTGAAGGCCTTCTACATGGAGCCTGACCCGCAGGACCCGAAGTACGCCCTCTGCGTCGATGTGCTCGCCCCGGAGGGCTACGGCGAGGTCATTGGCGGCTCGCAGCGTATCTCTTCCTATGAGCTGCTGAAGAAGCGCATCGAGGAGCATCAGTTGCCAATCGATGCCTTCCAGTGGTATCTCGATCTGCGGCGGTACGGTTCGGTGCCGCATGCGGGATTCGGCATGGGCATCGAGCGCGCCGTAGCCTGGATTTGCGGCCTCGATCACGTGCGCGAGACCATCCCGTTTGCCCGCACCCTCAACCGCATCTATCCATAACTATGCCCCAGCCGGTCAAGTCCGGGAGCAGCGAGCCAACGGCGCACGGCCCCGGGCGCGGAGCAGCAATCCCGCCCGTCTACGGCGGTGTGCAGACCCTCCCCCCGCGCAGGATTCGCGTCATCGGCGTCCCCCTCGATCTGGGCGCTTCCCGCCGCGGCGTCGACATGGGTCCCTCCGCAGTGCGCGTCGCCGGACTCGAGGCGCGCCTCGAAGCGCTGGGCCATGAAGTGCGCGACAGCGGCAACATCAGCGTCGCCATTGCCGAAACCAAGCCTTCCGGACACCAGAGCGCCCGCTACCTCAGGGAAATCACCGAAACCTGCACCCGCACCGCCGACGTCGTGCTAAAGACTCTGACCGAGGGCATGACGCCGGTCATCCTCGGCGGCGATCATTCCGTGGCTGCCGGCAGCGTCTCCGGTGTCGCGGAATTCTACCGTCGCCAGGGCCAGAAGATCGGCCTCATCTGGATCGACGCCCACGCCGACATGAATACCCCTGACAGCTCGCCCAGCGGCAACGTGCACGGCATGCCCTTTGCCGCGCTCGCCGGACTCGGCCCGGAACCGCTGGCGAACATCCTCGGCTTCTCGCCCAAAGTGCAGCCGGAGAACGCAGTACTCATCGGAGTGCGCGACATCGATCCGACGGAGAAGGAGAACATCCGCCGCGCCGGCATCACCGAGGTCTACACCATGCGCGACATCGACGAGCGCGGCATGCGCACCGTGATGGAAGAGGCTCTGCGAGCGGCTGGCCGCGGGACCGCCGGGTATCACGTCTCGCTCGACATGGACTGGATCGATCCCGAGGACGCTCCCGGTGTGGGAACGCCGGTGCGCGGCGGAGCCACCTACCGCGAAGCCCACCTCGCCATGGAAATCATCGCCGACCACGGCCGCATGGTTTCCCTCGAAGTCGTCGAGGTCAATCCCGTCATCGACGAGCACAATCGCACCGCCGATCTCGCGGTAGAGCTCATCTCCTCGGCCTTTGGAAAAAAGATTCTCTGAAGTCCCCGGTCTAATCCAGTTTGCAGACTGCGACCGCCTGGTTCTTATAGGGGCAATTGAGCCCCGCGACGCCCTGCCTCCCGACGACGATCCAGTTCACGCCGAATTCCCGCTGCAGTCGCAGAAAATCCTGCTTCTGGAAATGCTGCCAGCCCTCTGCTGCCTCCGTTTGCTGCAGCCACGCCGGAGCCAGCTCCGGGACCTGCGTCGCAACCGCAGCGTCCTTGACCGCATCGGCCA
>JBAUGH010000596.1:0-13518 GCA_049679565.1 Acidobacteriaceae bacterium | reverse complement strand
GTTTCCTGAACGACGAGATGCTGAAGGGCGGCAAGAAGCGGGTGCGCGAGGATTCGGGTGTTGGCATCAAGCCGATTTCGATCACCGGAACCAAGCGGCTGGTGCGGTACGCGATCCGGCACGCGGTGGAGACAGGGCGCAAGTCGGTGACGCTGGTGCACAAGGGGAATATCCAGAAATTCACCGAAGGCGCGTTTCGCGAGTGGGGCTACGAGGTCGCGGTGGAGGAGTTTCGCGGGGATGTGGTGACCGAGCGCGAGAGCTGGATCCTGGGCAATGTCGAGGCCAATGCGGGGATCACGGTGGAACAGAATGCCGCGCTGATCGAGCCGGGGCTGGAGTTCGGCAACGATGAATTCCGCAGGGCGCTGTACGCGGAAGTGAAGGGCGTGCTGGACGCGATCGGGCAATCGCATGGCAACGGCGCATGGAAGAAGAAGGTGCTGATCAACGACCGCATCGCGGATTCGATCTTCCAGCAGGTGATCATCCGGCCGGAGGAGTACAGCATACTGGCGTGCCCCAACCTGAACGGCGACTACATCTCCGACGCATGCGCGGCGCAGGTGGGCGGCCTGGGGATCGCGCCGGGGGCCAACATCGGCGACGGGTATGCGGTCTTCGAGGCGACGCACGGGACGGCTCCGAAGTACGCGGACAAAGATGTCATCAATCCGGGATCGGTGATGCTGAGCGGGGTGATGATGTTTGCGTTTCTGGGATGGCCGGAGGCGGCGAAGCTGATCGAGACCTCGATGGAGAAGACCATCCAGCAGAAATTCGTGACCTATGACTTCGAGCGGCAGATGCAGGGCGCGACGAAGGTGAAGACCAGCGAGTTCGCGACAAAGATGATCGGCAATATGTGAATTTGCCTACGGGCCCCAAATTTCTATCGACCGGGGATTTGTAACAGAAGGAGAAATGAATGCGGAAGAAAGTAACGATTGTGGGTGCGGGGAATGTGGGGGCTACGACGGCGCACTGGATTGCTTCGAAGGAGCTGGCCGATGTGGTGCTGATCGACGTGGTTGAAGGGATCCCGCAGGGCAAGGGACTGGACCTGCTGGAGGCCATGCCGATTGCGAAGACCGACTGCCACATCCTGGGCACGAATGACTACGCGGATACGGCCGAGTCGGACGTAGTGGTGATTACAGCAGGGATTCCCCGCAAGCCGGGGATGAGCCGGGACGATCTGCTGCAGACGAACTACAAAATTATGTCGGATGTAGTGGGGAAGGTCATCGCGAACTCGCCGAACTGCATCCTGATTATCGTTTCGAATCCGCTGGATGCCATGGCGCAGGCGGCCTTCCGGCAGTCGAAGTTCAATCGCGAGCGGGTGATCGGCATGGCGGGGGTGCTGGATTCGGCGCGCTACCGGACCTTTATCGCGGAGGAACTGAAAGTCTCGGTCGAGAATGTGACGGCCTTTGTGCTGGGCGGCCACGGCGATACCATGGTGCCGCTGCCGCGTTATTCCTCGGTTGCGGGCATTCCGATCACGGAGCTGCTGACGAAGGAGAGGATCGAGGCGATTGTGCAGCGCACTCGCGACGGCGGTGCGGAGATCGTGAAGTATCTGAAGGCGGGCAGCGCATACTATGCGCCTTCCGCGGCGGTGACGGAGATGGTGGAGGCGATCCTGAAGGACAAGAAGAAGGTCCTGCCCTGCGCGGCGTATCTGGAAGGCGAATACGGGATCAGCGGGTACTACATCGGGGTGCCGTGCAAGCTGGGATCGCGGGGGATCGAGCAGATTCTGGAGATCAGGCTGACGGCTGAGGAAGACGCCGCGCTGAAGAAGTCGGCAGCCGCGGTGAAGGAGCTGTGCGCGGTTATCGGCGTATAGCTAAGGTCCGGTCGGCTAAGCAGCGCGTAGCTGAAAGCAGTTAGCGGAACAGCAAAGGCGGGGCGTGACAACGCTCCGCCTTTTTCTATGCGCGGGCGCGGAGAAACGCGATGACGTGGTCAGCTTCTATGACCCCGACGAGTTTGCCGGCCTTGTCGAGGACGGGCAGCGCGCGCAGGTTGTATTTGTCGAAGAGCTCGGCCACCTGGTTCTCGTGCTGGTCGCCGCGCACGGAAATGACGCGCGGTTCGGTGAGGACATCGAGCCTTGTTTCGGGCTTAGCGAGGACCAGGCGCGCGAGCGGGACGACGCCCTGCAGGTTTTCGCCGGAGTCGATCAGGTAAACCTCGGTGATGGTTTCGGGATCGCCCTCGAAGCCGCGCAGGGCGCGAATGGCATCGGCGACGGTGGCGGTTTGGGGGACGGCGACGTACTCGGTGGTCATGCGGCCGGCGGCAGAATCTTCGCGGAACTCGAGGAGCTCTTTAACCTCCTGGCGCTCCTCGGGATCCATTTCTTCGAGAATGGCTTCGGAGCGCTCGTTGGGGAGCTCGGCCAGGAGATCGGCGGCAGCGGAAGGATCCATTTCCTCGACGATGCCGGCGGCGGTTTCGGAATCGAGCGCCTGGACGAGGGACTTCTGCAGGCGCGGCTCGACTTCTTCCAGAGTTTCGGCTGCGACTTCCTCGTCGAGAGTGCGCAGGATGGCTTCGCGCTCGGCGGGAGCGAGATCTTCGAGAATGTCGGCAATGTCGGAGGGGTGGAGCTGGGCGAGGCGCTCGTGCTCGATGTTGAGCTTGACGCGCCGGGCGGGATCCACCTCGATCATGTCGACGAAGTTCCAGGGGATGACGCGGGGGGGGAGCCGGGAGACGAGCTTCTCGAGGGTTCGTTTGGGGAGCGTGCCGCTGAAGAGACGGCGCAGTCCGCCGCGCAGGCCGACTTCGACTTCGGTGACGCGAAGCTGTTCGGCGCCGTCGGCATCGGTGTGCCAGTGGAGATTCACGTCGTTGACGCGCACAACTTTGCGGCCCTTGACGTCGATGATCTGGCGGTCGAGAAGATCCTGGCGGAGGAGGATGAAGTTCTCATCGCCCTGGAGGGGACTGAGAGAGGCTTCGGGGCGAAGCTCGAGTGCGCCGCTGGGGGTCCAGTGGACATCTTTCGCAGCGGCGATTTCGAGGCCCTTGCGGGTTTTGAGCACGAGGCCGGCGACTTTGCCGGCGTCGGCGCCGGTTCCGACCGCGACATCTTTGAGGCGGCCGCGCATGCGGCCGCGCACGCTGGTAATGGGCGTGCCCAGGATGGCGGTGAGGCTCCGCGATACCGCTTCGTCGGACATGGTTCGGGCTCTGGGCATGAGTGTATCAGTCCATTTTGGCGATGCGGAGGGGAGCTTTTTGCGGCGCGAACAGATTTGAATCCTGCGGTTTGAGACGCAGCCAGGGCGCGGGGTGGTGTTCGGGGTCGGCAGCGGAAGGGGTGAAGGCCGCAAGGCGAACATCGGTTTCTTGACGGAGCAGCGCGGGCGACATACACTCAGCGCTGGGCGCGTCGGCGGGGGTTGACCCACGCAACCGCGGCCGCCGCAAGTGTCTTTCGCCTCTCATGTCATCAGGAACCACCGGGTACGCGCCGCACTCGGATCGAGTGAAGCTGGTCGTAGCTTCTTCGGTCATGCTCACATTTATTTCGTTCTGGCGGGCCGCGGCGGTGGTGCTCAACGATCTCGGATCGTCTGCCTTCTATGCCGGAGGCATTGCCGAACAAGCGGTGGGAAAAGCTGCGCCGTGGTTCATCCTGGGCGTGATGCTGTTTTCCTTTGCGGTGCGGTCGGTCTACGTCGAGAGCTGCTCGATGTTCACGCGGGGCGGCGTGTACCGGGTGGTGAAGGAGGCGCTGGGCGGAAACTTCGCCAAGCTGAGCGTCTCGGCGCTGATGTTCGACTACATTCTGACGGGGCCGATCTCGGGCGTCTCCGCAGGGCAATATATTGTCGGATTGCTGAACGAGTTGCTGCGGGTGAGCGCGGCCCATCATTGGCTGCCTTCCGGATTTGCGGCGGCGGAAGTCAACGGTCTGCCAATCAACGAGACCGCGGCGATTCTGGCATTGGTGGTGACGGTTTACTACTGGTGGCAAAACATCAAGGGCATTGAGGAGTCGAGTGACAAGGCCCTCAGTGTGATGCAGGTGACCACCGTCATGGTGGTGCTGCTGCTGGGCTGGGGATTCGTCACCGCCTTCCACATCCGTGCCAAACTGCCACCGCTGCCCATTCCCTCCAATCTGCACTTCTCCAGCGATGCTCTGGGGTTCCTCAGCGGCACGAAGCTGTCCACCATGTTGGGGCTATTTGGGATCCTGATGGCGTTTGGGCACTCGGTGCTGGCCATGAGCGGCGAGGAGACGCTGGCCCAGGTCAATCGGGAGATCCAGCACCCCAAGCTGAAGAACCTGAAGAAGGCCGCGATCGTCATCGCGATTTACAGTTTCATCTTTACCGGTATCGGCACGATGCTCGCGACCATGATCGTTCCCGATGCCGTGCGCGTTCCGATATATCGCGACAATCTGATTGCCGGCATGGCGATGTATATGTGGGGTCCGCTGACGATGCGGATCGTCTTCCGGGTCTTTGTGGTGATCGTAGGATTCCTGATTCTGTCGGGAGCGGTGAATACGTCGATTATCGGCTCGACGGGCGTGATGATGCGGGTGGCGGAAGACGGCGTGCTGACCGACTGGTTCCGCAAGCCGCAGCGGCGGTTCGGCACCAGTTACCGGATCATCAACCTGATTACCGGCATGCAGTTGTTCACGATTATCGTGAGCCGCGGGAATGTGATCACCCTGGGCGAGGCGTACGCGTTCGGCGTGATCTGGAGTTTTACGTTTAACTCCCTCGCCATGCTGGTGCTGCGCTGGAAGTATCACGGAGAGCGCGGGTGGAAGGTGCCGATCAACCTGCGGATCGGGAAGACGGAGCTGCCCATCGGGTTGTTCTGCGTATTTCTGACGCTGTTCATGGTGGCGGTCGTGAACCTGGCCACCAAGAGCGTGGCGACCGAAAGCGGCATCGCGTTTACGGCTGTCTTCTTCACCATCTTTGCGATCTCCGAAAGGAGAAACGCGGGGAAGCACCAGCGCACCCAGCAGCAGATGAAAGAACATTTCCAGCTGGAGCAGGAAGACACGATCGGGCTGGAAACGCTGCAGGTGCGGCCGGGCGGGGTGTTGGTAACCATGCGGGATCCGGTGAATCCGTATGCGCTGAAATGGGCTCTGGCACGCACGCGCACCGATCAGCAGGACATCGTGGTGCTGACCGCGCGGATTATGGGAGTGGGCGGGCCGGAATATGTGGATAACCAGATCTTCAGCGAACACGAACAGATGCTGTTTACCAAAGCCGTTTCGGTGGCGGAGAGCTTCGGCAAACATATCTCGCTGCTGGTAGTGCCGGCGGGCGACGTGTTTGCGGCATTGGTGCAGGCCGCCAATTCTCTGGAAGTCGCGGCTCTGGTCTCGGGGTTATCCACCAGGATGTCCGCGCAGGATCAGGCCTTCCATGTAGGGCAGGCCTGGGAAAACCTGCCCGAGCCGAAGCGGCAGTTCACTTTCTATGTGGTGATGCCGGACGGAGAGGCGCAGGCATTTCACATCGGACCGCATGCGCCGGCGCTGCAGGCAGAAGATGTGCAGCTGGTACACCGGTTATGGCTGAACTTCCGGCGCGATCCGGAGATGCAGGGACTGCATCACAGCGACATTGTTACCTATGCGCTGACCCGGCTGGCTATGGATTACGCGCGGGATAAGCTGGAGACGCTGCGCAATCTGCGCCGCTATACCCAGGACGCGGGACGTGACGCGCCGCTGGGGATCACTTACCGCGGGCCGGTGCGTGAGGATCAGGCGATTCCCGCTCCGCGACCGTCCGGGGACGATGACCACTAATTCTGCGCGCGGCTTCCTCGGCAGTTTGTCAACCTCCATAGGAACAGTTAGTCTGGAAGACAGAAGGGATGATTGATTCCCGGTAATCGGGCCCCTGGCTTCGAAATATCGAACGATGCGGAGGATATGTGCAGGTTCATGACATCGTAACTGAGTTGAATGGCCAGATCGCGCGGCTGAAGGAAGCGCGCGCACTGCTCGCCGGGAGTGAGAGCGGGCCAGGAAAACGTGGAAGACCGGCAAAGAAGAGCGCGGCCGGGCGTAAACGGCGTCTGACACCGGAAGGCAGAAAGCGCATTTCCGATGCGCTGAAGCGGCGCTGGGCAGCCCGGCGCAAGGAGAAGGCCAGCGCGGCGAAGAAATAGCCAGGGGCCGGGAGGAATCGGAAGGGCGGGCAGACGAAGCCCGCCCTTCCTGTTTAGAGCGTGCGCTTAAACAGAGGTGTCGCGATCAGCAGGGACACGATCCCAAAGCCGAAGAGAAAGAGAATGTCGTTGTGGATGGCGGCGAAGCCGCCGTCCTTGATCAATACCGACTGGAAGCCGTGGACCGCGTAAGTAAAGGGATCGACGGTGGCGATGGCGCGGAGCCAGGGGGGGAAAGCAGTAATGGGATAGATGGCTCCGCTGGGAAAGAAGAGCAGGGTGTTCAGCACGCCAAACATAGCCCGCGGCACCAGAGGATCGTCCACCCGCACCATCAGCAGAAACATCATGCCGTTGAACGCGATGGAGGTGGCAACGATGAGCAGCGCCAGCTGGAAGACCGCGGCGGGATGAAAGATAACTCCGAGGCCGGCGAGTAATGAGCCGATGACCGACAAGCTAATCCCGGAGAGCACGGCTTTAACGGCGCCGGCGATGTTGAGGCCCATCACCAGCTCCAGTTTTGTGATGGGTGTTACCAGATAGCCTTCGTGGACCCCGCGCGCTTTGTCGTCGATGTAGAGCATGCCGCCGCCGATCATGACCGAGATATACATGGCGAGGGCGACCGAGCCGGCGAGCAGGAAGTTCATGTACTCGACGGAGGGATAGAGCTCGACGATGTCGAGGGAGATTTTCTGCACGACTTTGGACTGGATGAGCGGCGCGTTGAGCGCATCCACCACCGACTGCATTTCGCTGTCGAGACTGCTGGAAACAAACTGGTCGGAGTTATCGACCACCAGGCCGATCTGCGGAGATTCGCCGGCCAGGACGCGGCGGGAATACTCTTTGGGGATGACAACGGCGGCGTCAATTTTGCCCGTCTGGACATCATTCTTCGCAGTCTGTTCGTTGTCGTACGGGATCGTGTAGAACGTGCGAATGTTGGCCGCGACGGCAGCGAATGCTTCCTCAACCTTCACGGCCTCTTCGCCGTGGTCGAGATCGACAACGCCCATGCGTGCGTTTCTGATTTTCCCGCCAAAGGCATTGCCCAGGATAATGAGCTGGACCAGCGGTAGGGTCATGGACATCAGCATGAGAGTTGGCGAGCGGAAGAATTTGCGCAGCTCGCGTTCGACGATCGCCCACATTCGGTTCATGGCTGCATCCCCGGACGCGGCGGCATCATGAAGCCGACCGACTTCACCTGCTCGTCGCGCAGCTGGCGGCCCGTGTAGTGGACGAAGACGTCGTCCAAAGTAGTGTTCTGGACGCTGAGGGCGCGGATGGGATTGTTGGTGGAGACGGCCATTTCCACCAGTTGAGTGGTGGTAAGCGGACCGTTCGACGTCATCAGGCGATATTCTCCGGAGCCGCGCGATTCGACGTTGGTGACGCCCGGTATCTGCTCGAGGGCGGTTTTCACGTCGGCCCCGGAGGCGGTGAACTGCACTTCGACGACGCTGGAGCCGGGCACGCTGTTCTTGAGTCCGAGCGGGGTATCGAGAGCGACCAGCTTGCCATGGTCGATGATGGCGATGCGGTCGCAGAGATTGTCGGCTTCGTCCATGTAGTGGGTGGTGATGAGGATGGTCAGCTTCATGCTGACGCGCAGCCGGTCGAGCATCTCCCAGACCGCGACGCGGGAGACCGGGTCGAGCCCCGTAGTGGGCTCGTCGAGGAAGAAAATGCTGGGGCTGTGAACCAGGCCGCGGGCGATTTCGAGACGACGGCGCATGCCGCCGGAGAGCGTTTTGGTTTGGGCTTCGCGCCATTTCGTCAGGTCGACGGCTTCGAGGAGGCTGGCGATGTTGCGCTCGCGCTCCGCCCTGGGCACGCCATAGAGCTTCGCGTAGATGGACAGGTTCTCCTCGACGGTCAGATCGATATCGCTGGTGAGCGCCTGGGGGATGACGCCAATCAGGTGCCGCACCGCGTTCGGCTCATGCATCACGTCGTGACCGGCGATCAGGGCGCGCCCCTCGGTCACCGGGATGAGCGTGGTCATCATGCGAATGAGGGTGGATTTGCCCGCGCCGTTCGGCCCGAGCAGGCCGAAGATTTCGCCGTCCGCAACCTGGAAGCTGATGCCTTTGACGGCCTCGAAGCTGCCATAACGCTTGACGATGTTCTCCACCGCGATGGCCGGTGGAGGCATGGCGGGGGCGGCTTCCGGCGCGTGCTTTCCCAGATGCCAGCGCGATTCGTGCTTCGCCTCGTGCCTGGGGCTGGTCTCGCTCATGGATTCACCAGCTTGTCCTTCGGGATGTACACTTCGGCGATCATGCCGGGAACGTACTTCTCCCCGGGATTGGGAATCAGCAGCTTGATCTGAACGGTCTCGATATCGCGCTTACGGCGGCTGACATCCCGCTGGGTGGCAAAATCGGCTTCGGCCGCTTTGGCAATGACGGTGCCCCACACGGTGGCGCCGCTGGGCATGACCACGCGCAGCTTGTCGCCCAGCTGGACCGCGTCGGCCTGGGTTTCAGGCAGCGGCGCGTAGACCCAGGTCTGGGAGAGATCGACGATGGTGACGATGGGCGTGGTCGGAGCGACCACTTCGCCCTCGAGGGCAGCCCGGACGTTGACGATGCCGGTCACCGGCGACACGATGTTCGCGTAGCCCAGCTGGACATCGGCCTGATCGAGCAGATCCTGCGCGTTGCGCACGTCGGCGCGTGTGGCGTCGACCGTCTCGGCTGCAGCCTTTGCCTGATACAGATTGGCCTGGGCGGTCTTCAGAGCGGCTTGCTGGGCGGCGAGATTCTCCCGTGCCGACTGGACCGCGGCTTTGGCGGCGTTGAGGCTGGTGACCATCTCATCGCGGGTCTGCTCGCTGGCCACGCCGGCTTTGGCCAACGCAACGGCGCGGCGCGTGTCGGCCTCCTGATGCTCATACTGGGCCTGGGACTGGGCGAGAGCGGCCTGAGCAACGCGGACCTGCGCCTCGGCGGCGGTGAGCTGGCTCTCGGTGTCGCCCAGGGTTTGGCGTTCGGCGTCGCGGGACTGTGCCAGCTTAAAGCGATCGCTGCGGGTAACCGCCTCGGCAGCGTTGCGGGCCGCCGCCAGGTCCTGCGCCTGGATGGTGGCCAGCAGTTGTCCGGCGGTAACGTGGTCGCCTTCTTCGACCGCAAGCGACTGGATGCGCCCCTGGATGCGGGAACTGACGATGACCTCGTTGGCGTCCACGGTTCCGATCAGTTGCAGGTCGCCGCTGCGCTTCGTGGAGAAGAAGTACCAGCACAGTGCGATGACGAGCAGGACGGCCATGATGATGAAAATGCGGTTGCGGGGCTTCATGCGGTCTTCCTCTCCGGAACGGAGAATGAGGGGATGGGGATTGCGGCCAGCACGGTGCGGGCGAGCCGCGCGCCGTGGCGGCGGTCGCTGAACAGCGTCTGGCCGAGGAACTCAATGGCCGCGGTGCGGCGGCCCGCGATGGCCTCGGGCTCCAGCGGATCGGCATGAGCCAGAAGCCGCACCATCGGGGCGCTGAGGAAGTAGAAAACGTTGGCGCCCAGGGCGGCGTACATCATCTGCATGGGATCGACCCGGGACAGTTCGCCGGAGTCGATGCCTTGCTGGACCAGGCCGAGCGCTCGGTCCCACATGGGCTCGAAGGCGCTTTTGGCGATGACCCGCATGGCGGAGCTGTGACCCTGGTGGTAGCGCACCATCTCCTGCTGCATCAGCGCCTGAAAGCCGCGCCGCGAAAGGATGCGGTCGAAGTGCTGCAGAGCGAAGCGAAGGAGACGCTCGCCGGGGCTGCAGTCGAGCTCGAGGGTGGCGATGGCGTCGCCTGCGACTTTGTCCGCCACTTCCTGGAGGGCGGCGGTGTAGAGCGCTTCTTTATCGCGGAAGTAGTAATAGAGGAGGGCTTTGTTGACCTGAGCGGCGGCGGCAATGGCGCTGGTGCGGGCGCCGGCCAGGCCGTGCTCGCTGAATTCATGGATGGCGGCCTGGAGGATGCGGTCGCGGGAGCGGTCAGGACTGCGGTGGAGATTGCGAGTCATAGCTTGATTGACCGGTTAGTTAAATTAACCGGTTAGTCAAAAATGTACGACAATCCCGGAATTCCCGCAAGCTTTAAAGCCCCGCTGACTTTTCATGAAAATAATTGTCGCTATGTACCATAAAACTAGTACACTATGGCAGCCATGAAAGAGACAGCCTCGATGCAGGCTCCCGACTTTGCCTTTCGGCTCAACGCTCACAGCGGAGTTCCGGTCTACCGGCAACTGATCGACCAGGTGCTGGGTGCGGTGGCGCTGGGCACGTTACGAGCCGGGGATCAACTGCCGACCGTGCGGCAGGTGGCCGTCGATCTGGCCATCAACCCCAACACGGTGATGCGCGCCTGGCGGGAGATGGAGATACGGGGAATCCTGGACACGCAGCAGGGGGCAGGGACATTTATTGCGGAGCCGGGGACGCCTGCCCCGCAGGGAGAGCGGGAGAGGCAGCTGGCGCAACTGGCGGGCGAGCTTGTTTCCCGGGCGGGCTCGCTGGGTTTCACGCTGGAGGAAGTGATGCAGACGTTGCGGAATTTGCACGATGGCGGGGGAAAGAGGAGGAAATCATGAATCGGCAGAAGCAGTTCAGCGCGGTTGGCACCGGCGTGCTGGTGGTTTGCGTCGCGGGCGGTTTGATTGCGATGAAGTTGGCGAACCAGCCGCTGTACGCGGTGGCGGGGGCGCTGGTGGGGGTCTATTTCCTGTTCGCAATCAAGGTGGTCGATCAGTGGGAGAAGGTAGCGCTGCTGCGCTTCGGCCGTTATCGCGGGCTGCGCGGCCCGGGAGCCTTTCTGATCGTGCCGGTGGTGGATACGCTGAGCCGCTATGTGGACCAGCGGGTGCGGGTGACGACGGTGAGCGCGGAGTCGGCGCTGACCCGCGACACCGTGCCGGTGAACGTGGACGCGATCATTTTCTGGCTGGTATGGAACGCGGAGAAATCGATTCTGGAGGTCGAGGATTTCATGCAGGCGATCAGTCTGGGATCACAGACGGCGCTGCGCGAGTCGATCGGCCGGCACCATCTCGCCGAGATGATCACCGACCGCGAGGCTCTGGGGCACGAGCTGCAGAAGATCCTCGATGAGAAGACCACGCCGTGGGGGATCACGGTGCAGTCGGTGGAGATTCGCGATGTGCGGATTCCGCAGGCGCTGGAGAATGCGATGTCGCAGCAGGCGCAGGCGGAGCGGGAGCGCCAGGCGCGCGTGATTCTGGGCGACGCCGAAGTGCAGGTGTCGGAGAAATTTGCCGAGGCGGCGAAGGTCTACGAGCAGAGTCCGGTGGCGCTGCACCTGCGTGGGATGAACATGCTGTACGAGGCGATGCGCGAGAAAGGATCGATGGTGGTGGTGCCTTCCTCGGCCATCGAAACGATGGGACTGGGCGGCACGCTGGCGATGACGGCAGTGGCGAAACAGCAGTAGGAGGGATGCGATGCGATCGATGCGATGCGGAGTGCGGAGAATGCTGTGCGGCTTTGCGCTGGCGGCAAGTGCGGGGCTTCTACTGGCCCAAACGCCAGCGCCTTCTCCTCGGGCAGAAAGCGTCACGGTGGCTCCGGGCGTGCAGGTCGAGGTGCTGGACTGGGGCGGTCCGAAGGATGGAGGCAACGGACATCCGCTGCTGTTTCTCTCCGGGTTGGGCGATACTGCGCATGTCTACGACACGTTTGCGCCACGGTTCACGGATCATTTCCATGTTTACGGAATGACGCGGCGGGGATTCGGCGCGTCGAGCCAGCCGCCGACGACGGACGCGAACTACTCCGCGGAACGGCTCGGCCTCGATGTGGTGGCGGTGATCGATGCGCTGCATCTGCAGCGGCCGGTGCTCGCCGGCCATTCCATTGCCGGAGAGGAGCTGAGCTGGGTCGGCACTCACGAGCCGCAGAAGGTAGCGGGGTTGATTTATCTGGATGCGGCGGATGCGTACGGCTTCTATGACTCGACACGCGGCGACACGCAGATCGATTTGTTGGACGTGAAGCGAAGGCTGGATGCGTTTCGCGCGGGGGCGGTCTACGATCGCGCCTTCGTCGACGGCTTACACGCAAGCGTGGCCCAGCTGAACAGGGACCTGGAGGCAGAGCAAATCCGCCTGGCGGAGATGCCGGATGTGCCTGCTCCACCGGCTCCTCCTGCTCTCCCGCTGGCCGTCTGGTTTGGGATGGAGAAGTTCACCAGGATCGATGCGCCGGCGATGGCGATCTTCGCTTGCCCGCATGATATGAGTCCGATGTTTCGCGGACCTCTGGCCAACGATGCGATGGACCAGGCGGCGTTGCGGGCTTTCGATCTCCAGAGGTGCACGGATCAGTCGAACGCGTTTGAGCGGGCCAACCCGGCGGATCCGGTGGTGCGCATCGCCGGCGCAAACCACCACATCTTCGTGTCCAACCCGGACGTGGTGGCGCGGGCGATGGAGGATTTCCTCGCGAAGCTTCCCTGACGACTCAGTGGCCGGGAATGGTGGGGCGCTCTGCGGGTTCGTGGCTGGGCGCCTTCGGGCGCTTGTCGGAGTAGCGGCCGAGCAGGAACATCGCCACCCCGAAGACGAACATCACGATTCCCCAGATGAGGTTGATGTTCATGCCGGCGGAGCGCGCGTAAATGGCGCTGCCGCGGGTGACGATGCCGTAGAGGGAGAGCATGGCGCCGACGATCAGGAACATCAGGCCCATGGGGATGCGAAGGTCGAGACTCATGGCGTTTCCCTCTCCTATTTAAAGATCAGGTTGAGGCCGATCATCATCACGATGAGCCCGACCGCGATGTAACTGGGTCGCGCGTACCAGGCCATGTGATGTTCGACGGGTTTGGGCGTCAGGGAGTAGACCAGCCCCACCAGCTCTTTCTCCGGGCGCGGCTTGGTGCACAGGCTGATGACGACGGTGATGACGAGGTTGACGGTGAAAGCAAAGATCGCCTGGTAGAAATCGAGCGCCATTTCGCTGGGATAGACGTGGACGATGTGCAGCCAGCCACCGTGGATGCCGGCCGCGGTGGCGGCAGGGATGGTCAGCCCATGATGGATCACCGCGGCCAGGGTGCCGCTTACCAGGCCGGTGAATGCGGCGTGGCCGGTCGTCCGCTTCCAGAACATGCCCAGCAGGAAGGTGGCGAACAGCGGCGCGTTCACGATGGAGAACACCAGCTGCAGGGTGTCCATGATGTTGTTGAAGCCGAGCACGACATAGGCCGTGCCCATGGAGATCAATATGCCCACAACCGTAGTCCATCGGCCCATCTTCAGGTAATGCGCGTCGCTGCCGTTCTAGTAGATGTAGGACTGGTAGAGGTCGAAGGTCCAGACG
>JBAUGH010000595.1:0-1721 GCA_049679565.1 Acidobacteriaceae bacterium | reverse complement strand
GAACAGGGCGGTCGAGCCAAGCTGGCGCACGACCAGATCCTGTGCAGCTGCGGGATCGGGCAGCAGCAGCGCGGGATGGGGCGCGGCATCGGTGTCGGGGAAGCGGAGCACGAAGCCGTCGTCGGTGGACATGCTTTCGACGTGCGGACCGCCGGCGGCCTGGATTTGCGCGGCGGCGGCCATCGCCCAGGGCGTGTGCACGCGGTTGCCGAATGGCGTGAGCACGCACACGCGCCAGTCGCCCAGATCGTCGCGGATGCGCTCGATGACGAGAGTACGGTCATCGGGCACCGCGGTGGTAACCGCGGCCTGGTCGGCGAGAAACTGCAGCAGATTCTCGGCTGCCTGCGCGTCGAGATCGTGCTCGCGCACCAGGCGGCTGATTGCGGCGTTGGGGGGCAGCGTGCGCAGCTCGCGGACCAGGGCGCCGATGCGGCGGCCGAATTCCAGCGGACGTCCCGCGCGATCGCCGTGCCAGAAAGGCATTTTGCCCGGCTGACCGGGCGCCGGCGAGACCAGCACGCGGTCATGGGTAATCTCGTCGATGTGCCACGTTGAAGCGCCCAGCAGGAAAACCTCGCCGACCCGCGACTCGAAGACCATCTCCTCGTCGAGTTCGCCCACCCGGACCGGCTTCTTATGTTCGCCGGAAAGAAAGACGCCGTAGAGGCCGCGGTCGGGAATCGTTCCGGCGTTGAGGATGGCGAGTCCCTTCGCGCTTTCGCGCGGGGTCAGAAGATTCGCGGTGCGGTCCCAGGTGATGCGCGGGCGCAGCTCGGCGAATTCGTCGGAAGGATACTTGCCCGCGAGCAGATCGAGGACGCTCTCGAAGGTGGAGCGGGTGAGGGTGGTGAAGGGCGCCGCGCGCCGCACCAGGGAATAAAGGTCCTCGGTGGAGATCTGCGGTTCCTGCGGCGGTTGACCCTTGAGGCGTGGCTCGGCCAGCGCGGGCGGGTGTGCGACGGTCGCGACGATCTGTTGCGCGAGCACGTCGAGAGGATTGCGCAGGATGGCGGTCGATTCGACCAGGCCCTCATGCATGGCGCGGGTGACGGCGGCGCAGGCCACGAGATCGGCGCGGTACTTGGGGAAGATGAGGCCTTCGCTGGTCACGCCCACTTTGTGGCCGGCACGGCCGATGCGCTGCATGCCGCTGGCGACCGAGGGCGGCGACTCGATCTGGATCACGAGGTCGATCGCACCCATGTCGATGCCCAACTCGAGAGAAGAGGTCGCGACCACCGCGCGGATCTGCCCGGCCTTCAGCTGCGCTTCGACCTCGGCGCGCTGCGCAGGGGCGAGCGAGCCGTGGTGGGCGCGCGCCAGAGGCTCCTGCGCCAGATCGTTGATGAGACCGGCGAGCCGTTCGGCGGTGCGACGGTTGTTGACGAAGATCAGCGTCGAGCGGCGGCCGCGGAGAATGGCCAGCAGCCGCGGCGGAATCGTGGACCAGGTGGAAGCTCGTTTGGCGGGACTGTCGGGGGGAGTCGACGCCTCCCGCTCGGCCATCTTCAAATCTTCAACCGGAACTTCAACTCTCAGCTGCAAACGTTTCGGCTCGCGGGCATCGACAAGGGTCACCGGGCGAGCCGTCGCGACGTTCTCGGGAGACACTCCGATCGCATTGCCGCCGAGAAACCGCGCCACTTCTTCAAGCGGCCGCTGCGTGGCCGAAAGGCCGATCCGCTGGATCGGCTGGCGGGCAATCGCCTCGAGGCGCT
>JBAUGH010000594.1:0-5705 GCA_049679565.1 Acidobacteriaceae bacterium | reverse complement strand
ATGCAGCGCCACGTCGGCGCCGAAATCCCACGTGCCGGTGACCTTGGCCATGGCCGAGGGGCGATGATATTTCGAGCCGAGGATGCTGCCGTTCTCGCCGGGCTGGAAGAGCAGGTCTTCCTTCTTTTTTTCGCCGCGCACTACGGCGGCGGCGTCCATGACCGCGTCCACCAGCTGCTTGTAGCCGGTGCAGCGGCAGGCGTTGCGGTTGGTGTCGAACCATTTCCTGACTTCTTCCCGGGTGGGACTGGCGTTCTTGTCGAGCAGGACTTTGGCGGAGACGATAAAGCCGGGGGTGCAAACGCCGCACTGTGCGCCGCCGTGCGCCATCCAGGCCACCTGCACCGGGTGCAGATCGCCAGGGGTGCCGATGCCTTCGATAGTGGTGATTTTCGCGCCTTCTTCCACTTTGGCCATGGGAATGAGGCAGGCGCGCTTTGACTTTCCATCGATGATGACGCTGCAGGTGCCGCAGTGGCCCTCATCGCAGCAGATCTTGCATCCGGTGAGAAGCAGCTGCTCGCGCAGCACATCGGCCAGCGACTTTTGCGGATCGACGACCAGCGAACGATCAACGCCGTTTACGTTCAGGAGTACTCGATTCATGATTCAACCCCGTTCCTTTGTGGCATTCGCTCTGTGGCAGCAGCTGATGGTGGCGCCTCGCCCCACGAGCAGTGTGTGGGTCGTCCTGCACCCATGCAGTTTCCCGAGAAGCCGCAGAAGCAATTCCGGGGCCACGCGAGGGACCGGCCGCCGCCTGCGGTTGTGCAACGCGTGCCCTCCGTCACCGCGACCCTGATTGCCCAGTGCGCGTCCCGTAACTGGTCCTGTTGGCGCGACATTCGCAGCAGGAGAGCTTCGCGGGGGAAGGCCATCGCGGCGGACTGTGCGAGACAGCGTGTTTTGCTGCCCGCGGGAGACATGCTCAGCAATGGAACAGACGGTGGTGCTCCGTTGTGGAACATGCGTGCGGGCTGAGAAGCGGGACGAGGCGGAGTTCTCAACATGGCTCGCTCGTTTCGACTCCGGTAGATCCCAGGTCAAACTCCTGCATCTTGCGGTAGAGGGTGTTGCGGGCGATGCCCAGCTGCGCAGCCGTTTGCCTGATGTTGCCGCGGCAGAGGCGAAGAGCCTCGGCGATGGCGCGCTTCTCCACATCGCGCAGGCGGATGGGGACGTGCGATTCGGGGAGAGGGCACGCTGGCGGGATCCGGTCCCGGGCGCTCAGGTTGCCGGGCCGAATCCCGCCAACCGGGAGCGCAATATGCTCGGCGGTGAGTGTCAGAGAAGAGCGGGCGCGGATGAGGGCGCGTTCGAGGACGTTTTCCATCTCGCGCACGTTGCCCGGCCATGGATATTCCGCAAGCTTATCGAGCGCATCCCCGGCGATGGTCACGGCGGGCCGTTCGAGGCGCCGGGTGACCCTGGCAATCAGGGAGCGCGCCAGGTCGGGGATATCTTCGGTTCTCTCGCGGAGGGGGGGGATTTTGACTTCGAGAACGGCCAGCCGGTAATAGAGGTCCTCGCGAAAACGCCCCAGCTCGACACCCCGGGTCAGGTCGCAGTGGGTGGCGGCGATCACGCGGATATCGACATTGATCTCGGTCGATGAGCCGATGCGGGAGACGGTGCGCTCCTGCAGAACGCGGAGCAGCTTGGCCTGCATGCCGAGCGACATTTCTCCGATCTCATCGAGGAAGATTGTGCCGCCGCTGGCCATCTCAAACTTGCCGGGCTGGCCGCCTTTTTTCGCACCGGTGAAAGAACCGTCGCTGTAGCCGAAGAGCTCGCTTTCGATCAGGCCTTCGGGCATGGCGGCACAGTTGATGGCCAGGAAGGGGCCGCGGCAGCGCGCGCCGGCATGATGGATGGCATTGGCAAACAGCTCCTTGCCGGTGCCGCTGTCCCCCAGGATGAGAACGGTGGAGTTGCAGGTGGCGGCGAGCGACGCCCATTCTTTGGCGGTCTGCAGGGCGATGCTGCCGCCCACGATATCGTCGAATTGGCAGCGGCGTGAGAAGAAGACCGGCGCTTTGCGGGCCGCCGGCGGGGTCGGGGATTCGCGGAGGAAGGCGACTGCGCCTGCGATGCCGCCGTTTTCGTCGAGCAGCAACGACGCCGAACTCCGGACGCGGCGTCCCGAGGGATCGACCACGATTTCCTGGTTGGTGTATTCCTGGCCGGTCCTGACGACCTGCAGGATGGCGGCGTCGCTGCCAGAGATCTGGTCGAGGCGATGGCCTCGGGCACGGGTGGCATCGAGTCCGAGGATCTCGCCGCCGCGGGCGTTGATCTCGGTGACGATGCCGTGTTTGTCAACGGCAACGAAGCCTTCACTGAAGCCCTGGACAAGGGCGCTGGACCAGCGCGAGGCTGCCTGCAGCTTTCTGGTGGCGTGCTCGAGCCGGAGCTGGTTCTCGATGGCGCGGACGGTCGCCATCACAATGCCCAGGGTATGGGGATTGGCCTGCCGGAAGTCGCCGCTGATATCGATGACGCCTGCGAGATTCCCGTTGGGGTCGAGGATGGGCGCCGCACAGCAGGTAAGGAAGTGGTTTTCCAGGCAGAAGTGCTCCCAGGCATGGATGCGGACCGGCGCTCGTTCCGCGATGGCGGTGCCGATGGCGTTCGTTCCTTTGCGGCTCTCGCTCCAGTCCGCGCCGGCGCAGAGGTAAACTTCGCGGGCGCGCTGTACCACGCGCAGGTCGCCTGCAATTTCGAGGAGATATCCGTTCTCGTCGGCGAGGATGACCTGGAAGTCGGTGCCGCTGAGTACCCGCGCCAGGTCCTGCAGGAAGGTTTGAGCGACGCGGATCAGCTCCTGCTTCGCGTCCCGGCGCTGCTCGAGCTGCCGCTCTTCCCCCTCATGATTCGAGGCCGGCGATGTCGGATTCACCTGGAGAGCGCGGCAACGCTGCCACGAACTGGCCACCGGCCCACGCACCACCCGTTCATCGAGGATGCCCTTCTCGAGATATTGTTCCCATGCTTTGCGGCCCTGTGCAGCGAGCTGTGCGGACATGCAGGAATCCACTTTCTTTACCGCTGGTCCATTTCGGAACATGGATGGCCGTTCTGTAACACGGCGGAACTCAATCCTGGGACATGTTTCAGCAAGCGAGGAACGTCCGGCTGTGAGCAATGTCACAGATGAGGGCCATTTCCTGAAAGATCCGCCTCCCTGGGGACTTAAACGGCGTTCGGCAGGCGGTCTGCCAGGGTTTGGCATGTGACTTGCTCTGGTCAGGACTACTGGAGTCAGCGGCCGAATCATGGCTGGCCGGAACGTTGTCGGCCGACTGCCTCCGGGCCTCAGATCCTGTTCCTGAGGCCCTGCCTTTCTGCGATAGAGCGCAGGAGTGTGAAAATTGCGCAGGTACAGCGTCATCACGGAGCGATGCGTGCAGGACCTGCACTGCGTTGCGGCCTGCCTGCGTCACGCGATCCACCCACTGCCGGGAGAAGGCGGCTTTGAAGAGTGTCAGCAACTCTTCATCCATCCGCGGCGGTGTATTGGGTGTGGAGCATGTGTGTCTGCCTGCGAGAATGGCGCTATCTTCGAAGTCGAAGAGCTGCCTGAAAGCCTGACTCGTTGCGTTGAGGCGAACGCAGCCTGGTACGCGCAGTGATCCGCCCTTTATATCTGCATCGCTAAGTCGAAATGGCGCGACATATTCAGAGAGTCACCTGCGCCTGGTTTTCTGCGGGTAATCGTGATCCGGGACGATCGTGACGACGATCACAGCCAAGTGTATTTCCCAGTGCCTAGTGTTCCCTTCATTGCCTGTACTACCCGACAGGCTGTCGTGGCGATGCGGTCCTGATTGTGAATAACCGTCACATGGACCCGGCGCAAAGACAAGAACAGCATCTCCACTTCACCGCAAGTTCGCACGCGTAAGTCAGGGATACCCGGGAGTCCTGCGGCACGATAAGCAGACACCAGGATGGATGTGAAAGGGAAAACTATGGCATTGGCAGATCAGGTTTATGGATTCTATCTTCCAACCGTCTCTCTGATGGGAGTTGGTTGTTCGAAGGAAACAGGGGCACAGGCAAAGGCCCTCGGCGCGACAAACTTACTCATCGTCACGGATGCTGTGCTGAACAAGCTGGGCGTCGCGAACCGGATCAGGGCGATGATCACCGAAGCGGGCCTCAGGGCCACGATCTTTGACGGAGCGGAACCGAATCCGACCGACAAGAACGTTCACGATGGAGTGAAGGCTTACGTCGACAACAAGTGCGACGGCATTGTGACCCTGGGCGGAGGAAGCTCGCACGACTGCGGCAAGGGGATCGGCCTGGTGGTGGCGGGCGGGGGCAACATTCGCGACTATGAAGGTCTGAACAAATCGTCGCGGCCTATGCCGCCGTTTCTGGCGATCAACACAACGGCTGGAACCGCCAGCGAGGTGACGCGGTTCTGCATCATCACCAACACCGACACCCACGTGAAGATGGCCATCGTGGACTGGAGGGTGACGCCCAACGTGGCGATCAACGACCCGGTCCTGATGGCGGGGATGCCTCCCGGACTGACCGCGGCCACCGGTATGGACGCGCTGACCCATGCGATTGAGGCTTACGTTTCGACCATCGCCACGCCCATTACCGACGCGTGCGCGATCAAAGCGATCGAGCTGATCCGCGACTTCCTTCCCTCGGCCGTGGCACATGGACAGAATATGGAGGCGCGCGACAAAATGGCCTATGCCGAGTATCTGGCGGGCATGGCCTTTAACAACGCGAGCCTGGGATATGTGCATGCCATGGCCCATCAGCTGGGCGGCTTTTACAACCTGCCGCACGGCGTGTGCAATGCCATCCTTCTGCCGGTGGTATGTGAGTACAACCTGATCGCGTGCCCGAAGCGGTTCCGGGATATCGCGATTGCGCTGGGCCAGGATGTTGCCGGGCTTTCCGATCTGGAAGCGGGCGACAAGGCCATCCGTGCTATCCGGCGGCTCTCCTCTGCAGTCGGCATTCCGGGGGGCCTGGCGGAACTCGGAGTCCGCGACGAGGACCTTGCGGTCATGGCAGTGAATGCGAAGAACGATGCCTGCCAGTTGACCAACCCACGCACGGCCACGCTGGATCAGGTGGTCGGCATGTATCGGGGGGCCATGGGCGCGGTTGAAACCGGGGCCCTGGCCGAAGCAAGAATGGCCTGAAACGCGGCAGTAATGAAGAGCGACGCTCTCGCCGGATCAGCCCGGCGGGAGCGTTGTTGCGTCGCGGCTCCGGCCAGCCATGCCGCGAGGGTCGGCAGGCTGGATTCGAAATCGAGCTGACCTCAAAAAGCTCTGCGGACCCCCGATATTCCCGGCATCCTCCGCGATTTCCTGTCCTTCTCGCTGCAAGCATAAGCGAATTGTCCGCGTTGTCGTCGCCCGGAAGTGCGCGGTCCTTCGATTTTCACCTTCTATTAACAGGCATGCTAAGCCGCTTGCGATGAGTCCGCCCAACAGGTGAAGCACAACGATTTCACCTTGTTTTGTCGCGCTAAACCCTTGGCAGAGCCGCTTTCGACGCCGACACTCACTCCAGAAAAAAAGTTTGGCCGAGCCGTTTCGCGACGGTTCGAAAAGACATCGAACTCGGCGACGGCAGGCATATGCGCGACCGTTCTGCCGCGAAAGCTTTCCGGAGGCATTGGAGTATGTTTGACGCGAGAGTCCTTAAGGATAACGGTGGCGAGC
>JBAUGH010000593.1:0-3714 GCA_049679565.1 Acidobacteriaceae bacterium | reverse complement strand
GATGTCGGTTTCTTCGCCGACGGAGCGGGCGAAGAGCGCGGTGTCTTCGAAGATCGGGGTGCGGATTTCGCCGAAGTTGTAGCGGGCGAAGACCCGGTGGGCGGTGGCTTCGACGCGGTTCCAGAGTTCGGTTTCCGGCGGCAGAAGATCGCGCGTGCCGCGTACAGCTTTGAGCAGAGTCATGAAAGTTGTCAGGGTTCAGTTTACCGAATCGAGCCGCGCGGCCTGGGTTGGGCTCGGTTACTCCCGGGGAGGCTGGCGCGGTTCGCAAAAGCCTTCCGCGATCCAGGCGCCCAGCAGAATGGCCGCGGCCAGCGCGGAGAGGAAGATGCCGAGAGGGGCGAAGCCGAGCGCGAAGGGGGCCACATGAAAAAGCACATCGACGAGGAAGCCGACGAGGGCGAAGGCCAGCAGCAGGAGTCCGATGGCAAGAATGGTTTTGCCGATGAGGCGGATGCGGCGGAAGCCCTCTTCGACGGCCATGGCCGCACTGTAGCACGGGGAGAACGCGGGCGCTGGTCAGGAGCGGCGCGCGCGGAAGGATTGCAGGAGCGCGGCGATGAGGAACAGGACGACTCCGAGGAAGATGAACGGGAGCGCGAGCAGGCCGAGGTCGATGAGGAAGAGCGAGGCGCGATGGAAGAGGGAGAGAATCCAGCCCAGGAGGCCGAAGCCCGCGAGGAGGAGCCCGAAGAGGGAGATCCATTGGGCCAGCCTGGTGGTGAGGGTAAGGGCGCGGGCGGCGGCCATCGGGTCACTGTAGCACGCGGGCAGAGCCGGGAATGCTGCGGGAGCGGAGGTAAGCGGTCAGGACAGAGTGTCAGGCAATCTTGTAGGCATAACCATCTTCAACGAAGCGGCCTCCCCAGGACTGCCCGCCCAGGCGCATTCCCGTGACGGATTTTGCTTTGCCGAACACTTTGCGCAATGAGCGCACGAAAGGATCGGTGGTCTTCATGATGAAGATAGTAGGCGTTTCCCAAACCGTGATGCCCGCTTCTTTCAGGATCCGATTGACCCGCAGATAGGCATCGCCGAGGTTCAGGGAGTCGAGGCCCCGAGAAGCGAGAACCAAACGCCAATCGTCGTATTCGGGAAAGACTACCCAGAGCGCCAGAGCCACGTGAATGCCTGCCTCCTCGAGGGCGGAGACGATCTTTTCGCTCTTTCCGAGGTCGGCTTCTACCAGTATTTTTTCAGCCATGGAATTATCCCGTGGTCCTTATTCATTATGGCATCGAGGAGCGACACTCACGGTTTTCCTGTCAGGAAAGTCGTGTTGCCTGTATTGCTTCGCGATACACGCTTTTAGGGCACATTCCACTGCGTATCCTGCAAGGTAGTAGGCTCCGCTGAACTCCTTCGCGCGAAACAGGACCCGCGCTTCCCGCAGCCGGGTGTTCGCCAACGACTGCAGATCTTTGCGATTCACGGTCCCGAGTGTAATCGAACTCACCAACGAAAACGGCGCAGCCGTTGGGTGCGCTGCATCACGGATGTACTGTTACGCTGCCCCTTACGCGCGGCTGAGGTAGGCGCCTTCGGCGGTGTCCACGCGGATCTTCTCGCCTTCGTTGATGAAGGGCGGGACCTGGACGATGAGACCCGTTTCGGTCTTCGCCGGCTTGGTGACTGAGGAGGCTGTGGCCGACTTGAGGCCGGGCTCGGTTTCGACCACCGTCAGCTCGACCGTCTGCGGCAGCTCGATGCCCACCGGCACGCCGTCGTGGAAGGAGACCTTGATTTGTTGGTTGGCGGTGAGGTATTCGACCGCATCGCCCAGGGTGTCGCGCTTCAGGTGGGTCTGCTCGTAGTTCTCGGTGTTCATGAAGTAGTAGTCGTCGCCGTCGTTGTAGAGGAAGTCCATGGGGATTTCGTCGACCACGACGCGCTCGATGGGATCGGGCGAGCGGAAGCGCTCGACGAACATGGCGCCGGTGCGGATATTGCGCAGCTTGGCCTGGATGAAGGCGCGCAGATTGCCGGGCGTGCGGTGCTCGACCGAGAAGACGAGGTGGAGGTCGTTGTTGTGCTTGATGATCATGCCCGGGCGCATCTGGGTGGCGGGAATCGCCATAGGAAAAGCTCCTTGCTGAAATGGATGCGGAATGCGGCGGCAGAAACAGCCGCGGATGGCGGGGCTCAGGGGCTCCGCGCCGATGCAGGTTCCGTCAGCTTTGATTTTATAGCAGCGGGGTGCAGGGCAGGTTTAGCCGCCAAACAGCCGTTTGAAGAAGTGGCCGATGTGTCCGAAGAAGCTGGCGTGGTGGGGCGTCGGCGGCGGGGCCTGGGCTGCTACGGGCGGCGCTGCAGGGTGATTGACGGAGGTGGGCGGGGCGGGCAGCACCGGAGGCGGCGCGGCGGAGTTATAGACCAGCGGCGCTTCGACTTCGATATGCGGCTGCCCGGTGGGAACCACCGGCGTGGTCGAGGGCTGCGGAGGCGGCGCGAGGCCTTCGCTTTCGGCCAGCGGGAAGGGGTTGTCGGCTTCGGCCTTGTTTTTGGCAACGGTCTCGCCGGGCTTGGCTGCGTTCGATCCGGTTACGCCCGCGCCGGCAACGGAAACGGGATGATCGGGCGGACAACCGCAGGGGTCCTGCTCGTTGTCGACCACCTCGCGCAGGCTGCCGTGCTCGAAGAGGACGCGCTGGTTGGGCTGGATGCGATAGGCGCCGCCTTCGAAGAGGCTGCTGGCGAGGACGTAGGGCGCATGGTCACCGTGGTTGTCCACGCAGGTGTCGCCCTGATTGTTGACGCGCAGGCTGAGGTCGGCTTCTCCGGGCGGCGAGATCAGGATGCGCAGGTCGGGGGTGAGGACGACGTCGGAGTACTGGCCGGGCGTGTAGTGGGCCTCAAAGGCGCCGCGGTCGAGGGCGATCATGAGCGCGCCGCCGGGCGTGGAGTTGTCGGTGGAGAGATGGACCTGGGTCGTGGCGCAGACATTCAGATCGCCGCCGCGGGTCAGCTCGACATGGGCGGTCTTGTCGCCCGCCGTGATGGACCCGTTGTTGCCGATGACGGCGCGCCCGTCGGCGACGGAGAGCGATCCGGAGACGGTGACGCCTTCGGTAGGAACGGTAGCGATGCTCATCAGGGCGGGCGCGGCCGGCGGCTGTTGGGCAGACGCCCCAAGAGAAACACCCAGCGCGAGCATCGCAGCCTGGCGCGGGTGGAGACGCATCGTCATTGCAGACTCAGGAATTCAGGTTCAGGAAGTTCTGCATGAGGCGCTTGCCGCCGGCGGTGAGCACGCTTTCCGGGTGGAACTGCACGCCTTCGATGGGATAGCGGCGGTGACGCAGGCCCATGATGGTGCCGTCGGCGGTGCGCGCCGAGACTTCGAGGTCGGCGGGCAGGCCCTTTTCTTCGACGATGAGCGAGTGGTAGCGGGTGCAGATCATGGGCGTACCGAGCCCGACGAAGATGGTTTTGCCGTCGTGTTCCACTTCGCTGGTCTTGCCGTGCATCAGCTTCGGTGCGCGGACGACGTTGCCGCCGAAGGCCGCGCCGATGGCCTGGTGGCCGAGGCAGACTCCGAGGATGGGAACTTTGCCGGCCATGTGGCGGACGAGCTCCATCGAGATGCCGGCCTCCTGCGGGGTGCAGGGCCCGGGCGAGAGCACGATGCGTTCCGGATGGAGGTCCTCGACCTGCTCCGGCGTCAGCTCGTCGTTGCGGCAGACGACGACGTTGGCGCCGAGCTCGCCCATGTAC
>JBAUGH010000592.1:0-3895 GCA_049679565.1 Acidobacteriaceae bacterium | reverse complement strand
GCACCGAGCATGCCGTGCCCATCACCCTCCACGGCGACCTGCCCGCGCTCGAGCCCGCCCTTACCCTGATCGACCCGCACGCCATCCTTAATTCCGCCATTTCGCCCACCGGCCAGCGCGCCGTCTTTGAGGCCCACGGCGACATCTTCACCGTCCCCGCCGAAAAAGGCGATGCCCGCAATCTCACCGACACCTCCAATGCCGCCGAGCGCGATCCCGACTGGTCCCCCGACGGCAAATCCATCGCGTACTTCAGCGATGCCTCCGGCAACTACCAACTCTTCATTCGCGATCAGGACGGCATCGCCGCTCCCAGGGTCATCGACCTCGGCGAGCCATCGTTCTTCTATTCGCCGCGCTGGTCGCCCGACTCAAAGCGCATCCTCTACGCCGACAAACGACTCAACCTCTGGTACGTCGATGCCGCCGGCGGCCATCCCGTCAAAGTCGATACCGACAACTACGAGGGCTTCGGCTTTCAGGGCAACGCCGTCTGGTCGCCGGACAGCAAATGGGTCGCCTACCTCAAGACCCTGCCCAGCTTCATGCACGCCGTTTACCTCTACAACCTCGACACCCGGAAATCCACCCAGATCACCGACGGCATGAGCGACGTGGGCAGCCTGGTCTTCGATCGCAACGGCAAGTACCTCTACTTCACGGCCAGCACCAACGAGGGACAATCCATCGACGGCTTCGACCTCTCCAGCCTCGATCGCGCCGTCTCCTCCAGCGTCTACATCGTGGTCCTCTCCAAAGACCTCCCGTCGCCGCTGCCGCCGCAGAGCGACGACGAGAAGGCGAAGGACGAATCGAAGCCTGCCGCCGACAACGCGAAACCCTCCGGCGATCAGTCCACCACATCCGGCAAGGATGAAACCGCCAAAGCCGGCGAGAAGAAAGAAGAAGCGAAGACGCCGGTTGTCAAAGTGGACTTCGAAGGCATCGATCAGCGCATCCTCGCCCTGCCCGTCCCGGCGCGCAACTATACCGACCTGCAGGCTGGCAAGGCAGGCGTGCTCTACATCGCCGAAGGCAGCCCCGTCGGCAATCCCTCGCATCAGGGCGGCCCGCCCATCCACGCGCTCTGGCGCTTTGCTCTCGACAAGCGCGAGACCACCGACGTCCTCTCCGGCATCGACGCCTATACCCTCTCCGCCAATGGCGAGAAGATCCTCTATAAACGCGGCGACTCCTGGCTCATCGCCGGCGCTGACAACGTCAAGAGCGATGCGGGCAAGCCGCTCAATCTCTCCGGCCTCCAGGCCCGCATCGATCCCCGCGCCGAGTACCGCCAGATGTTCGACGAAACCTGGCGCATCGAGCGCGACTTCTTCTACGACCCCAACGACCACGGCCTGGACCTCAACAAAGCCGCGGCCCGCTATCGCCCCTATCTCGCCGGCATCGGCTCCCGCGACGAGCTCAACTACCTCTTCGAAGAAATGACCGGCGAAATCACCGTCGGGCACATGTTCATCCGTGGTCCCCGTGAACCCGATCACTCCCCCAAAACCGGCCTGCTCGGCGCCGACTACTCCGTCGATCACGACCGCTACCGCTTCGCCCACATCTACAACGGCGAAAACTGGAATCCCTCCCTCCACGCCCCGCTCACCCAGCCCGGCGTCAACGTGAAGGAAGGCGAATACCTCCTCGCTGTCGACGGCCGCGACCTCCACGCCTCCGACAACCTGTACAGCTTCTTCGAAGGCACCGCCGGCAAACAGGTCGTCCTCCGCGTCGGCCCCAACTCCGACGGCACCGCTGCGCGCGACGTCACCGTCGTCGCCATCGACTCCGAGCACGGCCTCCGCAACCTCGCCTTCATCGAGTCGACCCGCCGCAAGGTGGACGCGATGACTCACGGCGAAGTCGCCTACGTCTATCTGCCCAACACCGGCGGCGGCGGATTCACCAACTTCAATCGCTACTTCTACTCCCAGGTCGGCAAGCAGGGCGTCATCATCGACGAGCGCTACAACGAAGGCGGCGCCATCGCCGACGTGGTCATCGATACCCTCCGCCGCGTGCCCATGTCGCGCTACGAAACCCGCGAGGGTCTCGACGTCACCGACCCCGCCGGCGCCATCTTCGGCCCGAAGGCGATGATCACCAACCAGTCCGCCGGCTCGGGCGGCGATCTGCTGCCCTGGTACTTCCGCAAAGCCGGCCTCGGCCCGCTCGTCGGCACCCGCACCTGGGGCGGACTCGTCGGCATCGGCGGCTATCCCGAGCTGCTCGACGGCGGCAGCGTCACTGCCCCCCGCACCGCTATCTACGGACTCCACGGCCAGTTCGAGGTGGAGAACCACGGCATCGCGCCCGACATCGAAGTCGAATACGACCCCAAAGATGTCGCCGCCGGACACGATCCGCAGCTCGACCGCGCCGTCCAGTATGTCATGGAGCAGCTCAAGGAACACCCCCTGCCCACCTACCAAAAGCCGCCCTACCCGAATTACCACCAGCACGACGGCCTGGGCATCCACTAACTGCATCCCGATTCAGAACAAGAAGGCCGGAGCTCGCGCTCCGGCCTTTCTTTCATCCTCTGTTTCCCGCCTACGCCCCCAGGCGCCCCAGCCCGATCCCGATCACGTAGGTGGCAATGCCTTCCAGCGCGCCCACCAGCGTCATCTCCAGGCCTGATGCCCACCAGCTTCGCACCGTGATCAGAGACTTCGCCGCGCCCACCGCAAAGTGCGCCGCCAGCGACACGACCGCCGACACGATCACCGCCGGGTACCCGCTCAGGAAAAAGAACGGCACAATCGGAATGAACGCCCCGATGGCCGTGGACAAAGCCCCCGACCATGCCGAGACAAACGGCTGGCTCAGCCCTTCTTCCGTCATGTTCAGCCGCTCGGCGGCCAGCGCCCGCGTGAACTGGGTCGTGTCCGCCGCCAGATGCTCCACCACATGGTCGGCATCGTCCCGCGGAATCCCCTTCACCTGGTAGTACAGCGACAGCAGCTCGCGCGCCTCCGGCCCGTTCATTTCGATGGCCTCGCGCTCGCGCGACAGCTCCGCTTCGTAAATCTCGCGCTCGCTCTTCGCCGCCAGATACGCGCCCGATCCCATCGACAGCGCGCTGGCGATCATTCCCGCCAGCCCCGACAGCAGCACCCACTTGCTGTTGCCCAGCGTCGCGCCGGACACCCCCGACACGATCCCGAAGATCGCGCCCAGCCCGTCGTTCACCCCGTAAATCGCATCGCCCACCCAGCCCGCCGTCTGCCGCCCCGAGCGCCGCCGCGTCAGCAGTTCATCCAGCTCCTGCCGCGCGGTGTCCGAACTGGTCGCCATTTTCGGATAGCGGTGTCGGATCAGCTCGCTCAGCTCGCGATAATGCTCCTGCTCGTCGGCAATCACCTGCTCCAGAATCGCGACGCTGGGCTCGTCGCCCAGCTCTTTCAGCTGCTTTCCGTAGCGCGCAATGTCGCGGCTCTCTTCGATCTCCAGCCGCCGCAGCGCCATCTGCGGGCCGCCCAGCCGGTTCACCAGCGTGTCCGCATCGCCGGTCGGCTTGCCCTCGTACCTTGGCAGCTCCGCGCCCAGCTCTTTGATTCGCTTCGCCCACAGCGCCGCGTGCTGCGCCTCCATTTCCGCCATGTGCCGCAGCGTCTTCTTCCGGATCGGGTCCTCGTCCCGCTCCGCCAGTGTGTTGTACGTGTGGAAGCCGTTCATCTCCGCCTGCCAGTTCTCGCTCAGCGCTTCCAGCACCTTCTGCTCTTTTTGCGACAAACTTTGCGCCATCCTCTGCTAGCCCCCAATTTGGTAGCCGAAACCAAAGCGCCCAATCTGCATCAGCGATCGGTCCCCCGGCGGCCAGATGCGAAACGATTCTACACGCGTGTTTCCCGGGATCAGCTTCGCCAGCACGCTGCCCAGC
>JBAUGH010000591.1:0-9422 GCA_049679565.1 Acidobacteriaceae bacterium | reverse complement strand
CGCTCCAGGCGCTGCAGGGTGTCGGGATAATGGCGGACGAGCAGGAGCAGAGCGGCGGCCTGGGGATTGGGTTTGGCGCGTCCCTGTTCCCACTTCTCGAGGGTGCGCTCGTTGATGCGGAGGCGTCGGGCGAAGACGGCCCGGGAACAGCGGAGTTGCGCTCGGGTTTCGCGGATAAACGCGGAGTCCAGTTGAGGAAGCGGAGCAGGTTCGTGGCGCCAGGTGCGGAGGGTGATCTTGCCCTCGCGATGCGCCTTCATCGCCTCTACGCCTTCCATCAGTTCGTTGAAGAGCCTGCGCTTGGCCATGATTACCTCTGCGGCGGGTGTCGTGCGGCCCGCACTGCTGTTTCCCGTTCGATTGCGGCCTTCAGCGTCTTCTTTTCTGCAGGGCTGAGGTCGTTCATTTCATTCTTGCCATATATCGTCATCAGCCAAATTTGCCGATCGGCGGCAAAGTAGTAGTAGATGATCCGCAGTCCACCGCGCCGACCTTTACCGCGCCGCGCATCGGACCAACGGAGTTTGCGGAAGCCTCCCGTTCCGGGCATCACGTCCCCGGCTTCCGGATGATTCACCAGTTCGATCTGCAGCTCCCGATATTGGTCTTCGTCCAGATAGTCGTGTACGCAGCGGGTAAAAGCCGGAGTTTCGAACAGTTCCATGGGAGGCCCAAGAACTGAGTCTATGGTACGCCAGAAGCGTAGGGAAGGAAAGACGGATTTTGCGAGATTACGAAGGTCACGGGCGGCTCGGCTGCGGCGCAAGCGCCTCCGCCGAGAGCCTGCGGCAGCATGGAGGGCGGTGTGCCATCTTGAAACATCTCCTCTCTCGATCGTTTGCCTATGTTCGTTCCGCGTTAGGATCCCTATGCCTACCCAGTGCTGAATGGTGCTGGCAGCTAATTCGTGAATTTCAGAGAGAATTGGGGATCGAACGTGGACTATCGGCAGCTTTACGGTGACAGTAAGCTCACAGAAAACGAATGCCCATTGTGCAGCGAGTATCATCCGGCTGATGAGGGCATCGTCTTGTATGTTCGGGATTTCGAGTGCTCGAATTGCGGCTCTCGGTGGAGGGACTTGTGGTGCTCGGATTGCAATGACCATTGTCCGGGATGCAGCGCCGAGATTGAGCCCCTGTCTGGAGGCGATTCGATAGTGTTCGAGAGACCTCTACTAGGTTAGGTTCGCAGCGCATATGATCCGCGCCCTTCAAAGGAGAGCAAGCCCAGATCGCGGAGGACCTGTAGCTGCTGCCTGATCTTGGCACGAATATGTTTGTTTCCGGCATAGGCCTCCGCAAATCGATGCTCGCGCTCATATAAGTCGGATAGCGAGAACTCCTGCTTTCCGAGCGTCCGAATCAAAGCCAGGGTCAACGTCGTCCAGCCCCGCTCGTTTGCTGAAAGTTCTGCCAGCGGAAGGAAACGTCTAAAGTTGTTCCTTACCTTTTCCTTAGGAACACACATCCCGTCGTGCACGATTGCGATCTCTCCGTCGGCCGGGATACGGTCGAGCCTGATGTTGCATCCGATCCATCCAGCGCGTCTAGCATGGTCGCGAAGAGGGCGGCGTTCCTCGACAACCCACGGAGTAATAAAGCTGGAGTGGATTGCGGTGAGCGATTCGATCTGCCACGATTCGCTACGCCCCAGGAGGCATAATGTCGGAGCCGAACTGGCATTGATGCGAGCAATGAGGGCACCATATGCGCCGTCAACCAGAGATTTGGGTGGCCGTTTGCGGAACGTCTTCAGTTCATAGGAGTGACCGCAGGTATGACATGAAAAATCTGTTGCCTTTGTGTTCGGTGCGGTGCGGATGAGTTGATCCGACTCGCAAGCGAGGCAATAGCAGTTTTGCGAGAACCAGTTTTCAGAAATTGCTCGTGCCCGTTGCGGAAGGCTTGTATATGGGGCGCCGATGCTCAAGTCGCAGGTGAGCTGCATGTCGGATGGCCCCATCATGCCATCTTGAGCTGGGCATAATCAACGGGTTCGCCCTACGCGTGCCGGCGGGGCTGTGCGTCTACTCAAGGTCGTCGTCGGGCCCCGCAGCCGCGACCGGAACGCCGCCCTGCCGCTTCATCAGCAGATACCCGCGGATAAACGGGTCTAAATACCCGTCAAGGACCTTGTCGACGTCGCCTACCTCCACCTTCGTCCGGTGGTCCTTGGCGATGCGGTAGGGCTGGAGGACGTAGCTGCGGATCTGGGAGCCGAAGTTGATCTCTAACTTCGAGTCTTCGATCTTGCGCGTGGCTGCGTGCTTCTTCTCCAACTCGTATTCATACAAACGCGAGCGCAGCATCTTCATCGCCTTCTCCCGATTCTTGTGCTGAGAGCGCTCGTTCTGGCACTGCACCACGATGTTGGTGGGGAGGTGGGTGATGCGCACGGCCGAGTCCGTGGTGTTGACGTGCTGGCCGCCCTTGCCGCCGCTTCTGTAGGTATCCGTGCGGATCTGGTCGGGCTTGATGTCGATCTCGATCGAGTCGTCGATTTCAGGCGACACGTAGACGGAGGCGAAGCTGGTGTGGCGGCGCTTGGCCTGGTCGAAGGGAGAGATGCGGACGAGGCGGTGGACGCCGGTTTCGCCCGAGAGCAGGCCGAAGGCGTACTCGCCGGTGATGGTGAAGGTGGCGGACTTGATGCCGGCCTCGTCGCCCGACTGGTAGTCGTTCATTTCGGTTTTGAAGCCCTGCTGCTCAGCCCAGCGGAGATACATGCGGAGGAGCATCTCGGCCCAGTCCTGCGATTCGGTCCCGCCGGCGCCGGGGTGGACCGTGACGATGGCGTTGAGGGGATCGGTTTCGCCGGAGAGCATGGTGCGGGATTCCATCTTCTCGGCGATTTCGGCGAGGGCTTTGATCTCGCGGTCGAGATCCGGCTCGACAGCTTCTCCTTCGCGGGCTAAGTCGAAGTAAGCCTCGATGTCGCCGGTGCGGCGCTCGAGCTCGGCGTCGTCGGTCAGCTGGGTGTCGATGCGCTTTTTGTCGCGCATGAGGGGCTGGGAGGCGGCGGGGTTCGACCAGATGCCGGGGTCGGAGAGTTTGGTGTCGAGGTCGGCTAACTGGGAGCGTAGGCGGGGGGCGTCAAAGATACTCCCGAAGACCGCGGACTTTTTCGCGGACGGGAGCGTAAGCGAATTCGAGATCGGAAAGCATAGTTAGAGTCTAGCTAAAAAGCGGTTGGCGATGAAGCGGGTGGCGCACGGCCAGCGAGAGGCCAGCCAAACGGCCGGCAAAAAACCAGCCGCGGGAGCTAATGACTACCGGCTTTCTTCCTGAGGAGGCCGGCGGCGAGGGCGGCGATCGCGACCAGGCAGCAGAGGTACGCGAACAGGTCGCCGTGACGGGTGTAGAAGGTCAGGTCCGATTCGTAGCCGTAGCGGGCGATCAGCGAGGTGAGCTGGTGGCGGGCGGCGGAGAGGGTGACGCGTCCGCGGGGGTCGATGACGGTGGTGACCCCGTTGTTGGTGTCGAGCAGGAGCCAGCGGTGGTTCTCGACGGCGCGCATGCGAGTCATTTCCAGGTGCTGCCAGGGCGCGGAGGTGTCGCCGTACCAGCCGTCGTCGGAGAGATTGACGAGGACCTGGGCGCCGTGGAGTACGAAGGGACGGATCTCGTCGGCAAAGATGGATTCGTAACAGATGAAGGCACCGAAGGTGGGTCCGCCGGCCTGGAAGACGTTGCGGGTGTGGCCGCGCTCGAGGTCCTCAAGCTGATGGGTGAGCTGGTGGGCGAAGAAGAAGGCGCTGCGGTAGGGGATGTATTCGCCGAAGGGGACGAGGTGGATTTTGTCGTAGCGGCCGGCGACGGAGCCGTCGGCGCGGACGAAGAGGGCGGAGTTGTAGGTGCCGGTCGAATCCTGGCCGGTCATGCCGGCGATGAAAGGCGCATGGGCGGTGGTGGCGACGGCGGCGACGGCGGCGCGGGTGCGGGGATCGTTCGACTGGAACCAGGAGGCGGTTTCAGGCCAGAGGATGACGCCGGGGGGCTGGGTGTTCTGCGCGCATTCGGCGGGGGTGGTTTGCTCGGCGCCGGATTGGGGCAGGCCGGCGTAAGCGGGGGTGCAGGTTTGGGCGTCCTGGCGGAGGAGCCAGGGGAGGTCGCCGTGCCACTCGTCGCCGGTCCAGCCGGAGTTGGCGGAAACCTGGATGTTGGGCTGGAGGAGGACGGCGTAGGCGGAGGTGGGTGCTGGGGCGGGCGAGGCGAGCGAGAGAAGCGCCATGCAGAGGAAGGCGACGGCCGCGAGGGCGGCGGCGCGAATCTTCTGCGGCCTGCGGGGAGCGAGGATCACGAAGGCGATCAGGGCATTGGCGGTGACGAGGGCGAAAGTGATGCCGTAGACGCCGGTGACCGGAGCGAGCCGGTTGAGGACAAGGTTGTCGATCTGGGAGTAGCCGAGCTGGTCCCAGGGAACGGAGGTGATGCGGGCGGCCGCGAGGTCGAGGGCGGTCCAGAGGAAAGGCGCAAGGATGAGCGCGGGGATGAGGCCGAAGCGGCGGCGGAAGAAGGCGGTGAGGAGTCCGAAGAGGCCGAAGTAGAGTCCGAGAACAGCGCTGAAGAGGACGAGGATGCCGGCCGCGCCGATGGGGGGGATGCTGCCTCCGTAGAGGAGCATGGTGCGGTAGATCCAGTAGCAGTTGAGGATGTACCAGAGGACGCCGCAGAGGTAGGCGGTGAGGGCGGCGCGGCGGAGGTAGCGGCGGTGGGCGGCGGCGCGGTTGTTCAACAGAGCCCAGAACAGAGGGAAAAGCGCGATCCAGGCGAGGCATGGCTGCCAGGCGTGGGCGGGGCCGGCGACGGGGAAGCAGAAGTCGAGCAGGACGGCGGAAACCAGAGCCAGCGGGATCAGGAGGCCGAGCGAGACGGGGGCGAGCAGAGGGGCGGGGACGTTTGCGGGCTGGGAATTTGCGGTGGACGCCACGAGTGAGTCTGGCAAGAGTTCCGCGGCTATTCTTTGCCGATGAGCTCGTTGAGATCCTCAAAGAAGCTGATGAGGATGACGATGAGGGAGCCGGTGACGCCGATGAAGAACAGCCAGGTCATGACGGACATCACACCGCGGGCGAATGCAAGCACAGGGAAATTGTAAATCAGGGGTCCGGGGTCCGGGGACAGGGTCAGGGGACAGGGATGAGGGATCAGGGCGACGCGCGCTGCGTTCACCTTCGTGGTTCCTGGGTACGGAAGGGGGAAATTTAACACGGCGACGGCAGAAGCCCCGCGGGTTGACGGACAGAATGGAGACAGGACGCGGGATCGGGACGGTTGCGTCCAGTCAAAGAGGCGGGGACTCAATGAGCGAGCCTGTTTCGATCGCGGTGGCCGGTTCCGGATACGTGGGGCTGGTGGCGAGCGCGTGCTTTGCGGAGATGGGGCACCGCGTGGTCTGCGTGGACCGGGATGAGGACCGGGTGCGGATGCTGCGCGAGGGCGGGATTCCGATCCACGAGGAGTATCTGCCGGAGCTGCTGGGGCAGCATCGGGATCGGGCGATCGCGTTTACCACCGATCTGCGCGGGGCGACGCGGGCTTCGCAGGCGGTGTTTATCGCGGTAGGCACGCCGCAGAGCCGCAAGGGGTGCGCGGACCTTTCTTATGTGGACGCGGTGGCCAGCGAGATCGCGCGGTCGATTGACGACTACACGGTCATCGTGGAGAAGAGCACGGTGCCGGTGACCACGAGCGCGTGGATCCGGCGAGTGGTGGAGCGGAACGGCGTGCGGCGGGAGCAGTTCGACGTGGCGTCGAATCCGGAATTTCTGCGGGAAGGGACGGCGGTGGAGGATTTCCTGCATCCGGACCGGATCGTACTGGGCGCGGAAACGGAGCGGTCGGCGGAGCTGCTGCGGAGGATCTACGCGCCGCTGACTTCGGGAGCTTATTACCGGTCGGCGCATGCGGTGCCGGGACCGCGCAGCGAAAGCGATCCGCCGCCGGTGCTGCTGACATCGACCAAGGCGGCGGAGATCATCAAGCACGCCTCGAATGCGTTTTTGGCGACGAAGATTTCGTTCATCAACGCGGTGGCGAATCTGTGCGAAGCGGCCGGCGCGGATGTGGAGGACGTGGCGCGGGGCATGGGGATGGACAGCCGCATCGGGCCAAAGTTTCTGCGCGCGGGGGTGGGCTACGGCGGGTCGTGTTTCCCCAAGGATGTGGCGGCCTTCCGCCACGTGGCGAAGCAGATGGGCGTGGACTTCAGCCTGCTGAAGGAAGTGGAGAAGATCAACGAGGAGCAGAAGCGGCGGTTCTTCGAGAAGGTGCGGTCGGCGCTGTGGACGCTGCGCGGCAAGCGGATCGGGGTGCTGGGGCTGGCGTTCAAGGGAGGGACGGACGATGTGCGCGAGTCGCCGGCGCTGGACATCGTGCGCCAGCTGCTGCATGAGGGATCGCAGGTGACGGCCTACGATCCGGCGGCGCGGGCGCGCGCGGAAGCGGAGATTGCGGCGAGCGGAACGATGCGCTACGTGGACGATCCCTATGCGGCGGCGCAGGATGCGGATGCGGTGCTGATCCTGAACGAGTGGCAGGAGTTTGCCGAGCTGGACCTGAAGCGGCTGCACGGCGCGCTGCGGTATCCCATTGTCATTGACGGGCGGAACCTGTTCGATCCGGCGCGCATGCTGGACGCAGGGTTCACGTATGTGAGCGTGGGGCGGCCGGCGATGCCGCCGGTGCGGGATGCCGTGATGGCGCAGCGGCTGCCGTAGGCGGGCGAGCTAAGGCCCCGGGCAAGCGTAGCAACCGTGAGCAGTTCCAGAAGATGTTCGGTGCTGCATCCCCACCACGAGTTTGCCATGCTGGCGTTGATTAAAGTGGGTTGACGCGAGGAATATGTGTTGACACGGGAGGGGGTGGGGAGTAGCTTCTGCCACGTATCACTCCCCCTTTTCCCACCTAATCGACAGCCGTCGACTTTTCCCGGATCGTTTCAAGTTTCCACAGGGACGCCAGGACGTTCCGAACTGGCTCAAGAATCCGGGCCTATCTGCATGCAGTTTTGAGTCTTCACGATAGGAGAACGACGATGCCGCTACCAGCGCCGATGAGCATACTCGCGGAATTTCAACAGCAGTTAGTGGGGTCCTGGTCGAACCAGGACTTCGGAACCGATAAGGATGGCAAGCCCGTAGGGGGGTCGGAGAATCCTCTGTCGTACAACATCATGCCTATCCCTCAGACGTCTGATGCGGATGGATACATACTGAAGAACTTCAAGTATCACGAGCGGTTGAAGTTCAATGGCACCGACCCGACCACGACCTTGGCGATTGCGGCCGAGGCTGCGAATCGCGGGGGTCTGGTGTCGCAGAATTGCAGGGCGGTGTTTTATGAGCAGCAGGTAATGTTTGCGGAAGGACCGAAGGCCAATACGGTAGTGCACGTGGAGAACGGTGCATGGCTCTGGGTGCCGCGGTTTGTGCAGCAGGACGGACCGTATGCGGCAAACATCGACGTGGAGCAGGTGCAGGACGCACTCCAGCAACCGTCGGATGTGTCGATTGCGAAACAGATCTCGGTGCCGCATGGGAACTCGATCCTGGCGCTGGGGGGCTTCGATACGCAGGCCGACCCTGGAGGGACAGGAGTTTGCCGGAGACAGCCGATGATCAAGGGAAGCCCGGTGGTGCCGGATGCGCCGTCGCCGTATCCGGTGCCGGCGATTGCGATTAAGAATCCGTCGCCACCACCACCGGCGCTGATCTCCAACCTGAATGTGGAGGCTCGGTATACGACACAACAGGCGAATCCGGCGAACTACCAGAATCCGCACCCGAAGCTGACGCAGTGTCCGAACCGGCCGCTGCAGGAGGCGGTGAAGATTATCCAGCCGGAGTCGTTTATGCACTGGAGCGTGACGACGGAGCCGGGGCAGCATGGCAAGGGGATTGTGACGAATATTCCGTTTGAACGCGAGGTGTCGAATGTGACGGAGTACTTTGCCGACTACTGGATGCTGTTCAAGGAGAAGAAGCGGTACCTGGCCTATACGCAGACGATCCTGATGGTGCTGAAGATTGAAAATAAGACCACCGGGGCGCTGGATCAGTACACGTTCCCGCATGTGACGTGCAATACGGTTACGTATGGGTGAGCGAGAATGCCTGATGGAGAGAGGCCCGGGTGATTCCCGGGCCTTCTCTTTTTGGAGAGGAGGGTTACCGCTCACAGGGCGCGGCCTCCGGTAGTCGTCGTGTTCAGCGGGCGGCGGGCGCGGGCGCTCCGCTTTTTTGAAACATCTGGCGGATGCCGCGGAGGGCCTGGCGGGTGCGCTCCTCGTTCTCGATGAGGGCGAAGCGGACGTGGCCGTCGCCGTATTCGCCGAAGCCGATGCCGGGGCTGACAGCGACTTTTGCTTCCGTCAAAAGAAGTTTTGAGAACTCTAAAGAGCCGAGCGATCGCCACGGCTCCGGGACAGGCGCCCAGACGAACATGGTGGCTTTGGGGCTGGCGACTTCCCAGCCGGCTTTGTTGAGGCCGGTGACGAGGGCATCGCGGCGGTTCTGGTAGGTGTCGCGAATTTCGGCGACGCAGTCCTGCGGGCCTTCGAGGGCGAGGATGGAGGCGACCTGGATGGGGGTGAAGGTGCCGTAATCGAAGTAGCTCTTGAGGCGGGCGAGGGCGGCGACCAGCTCGGGATTGCCGACCATGAAGCCGACGCGCCAGCCGGGCATGTTGTAGCTCTTCGAGAGGGTGAAAAACTCGACGGCGATGTCTTTGGCGCCGGGAACTTCGAGGACGGAGGGGGCGCGGTAGCCGTCGAAGACGATGTCGGCGTAGGCGAGGTCGTGGACCAGCCAGATCTGGTGCTGCTTACAGAGGGCGACGACGCGCTCGAAGAAGCTGAGGTCGACGCACTGGGTGGTGGGGTTGGCGGGGAAATTGAGGATCAGCATTTTAGGGCGGGGGACCATGAGGGGGATGGCCTGCTCCAGCTCGGCGAGGAAGTCGTCGGCCGCGTGGATGGCGACGCTGCGGATGGAAGCGCCGGCGATCACCGGTCCATAGATATGGATGGGGTAGCTGGGATTGGGGACCATGACGACGTCGCCCTGGTCGAGGGTGGCGAGGCAGAGGTGGGCGATGCCTTCCTTGGAGCCGATGGTGACGATGGCTTCGGTATCGGGATCGAGGGCGATGTTGTAACGCTGCCGATACCAGCCGCAGATGGCGCGGCGGAGGCGGGGTATGCCTTTGGAGAGGGAGTAGCGGTGGGTTTCGGGGCGGCGGGCGGCCTCGATCATCTTGTCGACGATGTGCTGCGGGGTGGCGCCGTCGGGATTGCACATGCCGAAGTCGATGATGTCCTCGCCGCGGCGGCGGGCGGCGGCCTTGAGCTCGCCGGTGATGTTGAAGACATACGCAGGCAGGCGGCGGATGCGGGGAAATTCGTGCACGGGCGACCCTCGA
>JBAUGH010000590.1:0-4841 GCA_049679565.1 Acidobacteriaceae bacterium | reverse complement strand
CGTCGGCCTGCCACGCCAGCCCGACGCGCGGCGCGAATCCCGTCTTCTGTCCGGTCAGCAGGCGCTGGTTATCGACATACTGGATGGACACGTTATTCGCTGCCATCAGCTGCGTAAACGCCGAGCCCAGCGGCACATTCTGGCCCTTCGACGCGATCTGATAGACCGCCGATCCCGTGCCGATGCCCAGCGGCCCGTTCACCACAAAGTTCGCCTGGCCGCCAGCCATCTCCTGGAATGGCTGGTAGTAGTCGTACCTCACTCCCAGATTCAGCGTCAGTTTCGGAGTAACTCTCCAGTCGTCCTCCCCATAGGCCGCGTTGTACCACTCCTGATCGTCCACGTCCGTCTCGTTGGTGATGCTGGTGGTATGCATCTGGTTCGCCAGGAAATCCGCCACCCCATACCCGGTCGGTATCTTCGACGCCGGACTGCTCGTATAGGTCCCCGAATAGGTGTAGGCGCCGTGCTTGGTCCCTCCCAGGGTCGCGCCGAAGCGGATGTTCTCGAAGGCTACCCCGAACTTCAGCGAGTGATTGCCCACCACCTTCGATACGTTGTCAAGGATCTGGTACACGTTCTGCGACTTGGTCATCGGCTCAAAGCCGTTGGTGCCAAACGCGGTGATGCCGCTCACGCTCACCGACGGCAACCCGCCGTGCCCGGCACTGTAAGGAACCCCTCCCAAACCCAGCTGCGTCGCGATATCGGTATTCGCGTTCGGCTGGATGAAGCGGAAGATGCCCCAGTTGTAGCCGAAGCGAAACTCGTTGGTCAGCGTCGGACTGAAGATATGGGTCTCGCTGCCCATTCCGTTCTGCGCCAGAAAAGCGGTGTTGTAGGTTCCGTAGCCGCTCCCGTCCAGAATCGGGCCCAGCGGCGCGGCTGTATGGCTGAGCTGGTTGTTATAGCTGTAGCGCGCGTACGCCTGATCCTTGTCGCTGATGTTCCAGTCCACCCGCTGGTCCCACTGCCAGGTATCGTCGTCGGAGGGAACGTTCTCCACCAGGTTGTTGAAGGTGTGGCTCCCGTTTGCGTTCGGCGCCGGATATAAGTTCAGAAGCTTCTGCGCCTCGCTGTCGATCTGCCCCGCGCACAGCACGTTCGCCTGCCCGTTGCACGCTTGCCGGTTGACCGTGCTTTGTCCGGTCTTGTCCGTGTTCCCGCCCGAGTTCGGCGTGTACAGATAGACCGGGTCGGCTTCCCCGGTCAGGCTCGTATTCAGCAGTTCGGAGAAGTCTCCCTGCCGCATCAGCGCCGTCGGCGTCGTCAGCACGTTAGTCTGCCCGATCGAGATGCGGTTCGCCTCCGCGTCGCCGAAATAAAAAAGCCGGTTGTGCAGGACCGGGCCGCCCAGCGTAGCCCCGAACTGGTTCTCGTGGTACGGCGGCTTGGTCAGGGCGTCCCAGTCGATCGCGTCCAGATTCGTGTTGCGGAAGTATTCCCACATATCGCCGTGGAACTCGTTCGTGCCCGACTTGATGCTGGCGTTCACCACCGCGCCGGCCGAGTGGCCGAACTCCGCGCTGTAGTCGCTGGTCTGAATTTTGAATTCGGCCAGCGCGTCCGGCGGAGGACGCTGCAGATAACTGGAGCCGTTCATGAAATCCGGAATATTCGAGTTGTTATCCACGCCGTCCAGAATGAAATTGTTCTGTTCCGCGCTCTGACCGTTGGCGATGAAGTCGCCGGTGCCGCTGCCGCGCGTGCCTCCGAACGGGGGCGCCACGCCTGCCGTAAGTTGGGCAATATAGACCCAGTTCCTGCCGTTGAGGGGCGTGTCGTTGATCACTCGCGAGCTGAGCACCTGTCCCACGGAACTGGTCTGAGTCTCCAGCAGCGGCGGCGCTCCCGATACCGTCACCGTCTGGGTGACAGACCCCGGCGTCAGGGTCAAAACGAGGTTCAGACGCTCCTGCAGATTCAGATGGATGTTCTCCTGGGTCGTGGTCGTAAATCCCGGAGAGGTCGCGCTCACCGTGTAGTTACCGATCTTGATCGGCGAAAACGTATAGATACCGGCCGCATTCGACTTCGCGTGCAGCACCAGCCCGGTATCCACATCTCTCAGGGTCACGGGAGCGTTGGCAATCACCGCTCCGCTGGTGTCCTGCACGATGCCGGTGATGGCTCCCTGATCCACCTGAGCCTCGGCGTGGCGTCCTGCGGCCATCCACAAACCTGTTCCCAACAACACCCACGATGCCATCAGCACCCATGAATGCCGCCGTCTCGCGGATACTTCCAATCTCCCGGTTACTCCCAACATGGTTGCGCCCCTCCTTCAACTCTGAAGCTTCTTCGACGCCTGACATCTGCAGCTGCTCTGTTGCGGCGCGGGAGAATGTATACGTATACATTCCCAGCCAGCACGATATACATGCGACCTCTCCATTGTCAAACTCCCGGTCCTCCCGGCTCGCTCGAATCGGGACTCGATCCGGCACGAGCAGCGGCCATTGATCGGCAGATCGGCAACCGCCGCCGCAGTCCGTTGCGACCAGGGATTCAGCTCATAAATCCGCGTGCCGTTCGTTACGGCATGCCCGGCTACGCATACCTGTTCGCGATCGGCAGGGGCGACGATCGGGTGGCGTGGCTTCGAATCCACTTGTCACGAACCTGACGGCCAGGTAAGGACGCGTTGGGCTCTTCCTGCAGGATGCCCAATGTGGCGGCCGATGCTCGGTGGCACCCGGAGGACAGGGCACAATGGGATCCCCTGCAGCATGCGGGGATTAGCAACTTGGAATGCCGGGGACCGACGTGCGCGGGACCGAGTCTCTGTCCGACGCGCTGTCCGGGACGAAACAAGAGCGTGGGAAACGACGCGGGTCGGGGCGCGGCCCGCCACCGAAAGCGATCAGGATGGCTGTATGCTGCTGATTCTAAAAGGCTGGTGCCGAAGAAGGGACTCGAACCCCCACACCCTTGCGGGTACATGGACCTGAACCATGCGCGTCTGCCAATTCCGCCACTTCGGCAACCGATGTCCGGCGCCGAGGCGCTGGACGGGCAGCAACTGCTAGTGTTACAAAGGCATCCACTCGTGTCAAACCTGCGCGCCGGAGCGCATCCAACCGGTATTCTGAGCCTGGAGAAGAACCTGTCCGATGAACCCAACAGCGTCGTCGAAACCGATCCCGGAGCAGCAGGCAAAGGAGATTCGCCGGCTGGCGCACGATCTGAGCAATGCACTGGAAATCGTGCTGCAGACGAGCTTTCTGCTGGGCACGGTTCCGCTGGAAGACGACGCAAAGAAGTGGCGGACGATGCTGGACAACGGCGTGCAGCAGGCGGCCGAGGTCAACCGGCAGCTGCGCGAGTACGTCCGCAGCAATAGTTAGCCGGAGGGGAATTCCGGGCGAAGTGCGATAATAGGAAGAGCTGGAAGAGATCCTTTCTCCCGCAGTGTGGGGGCGTCACGGTTTCGACGGGATTGCTTGCGGCAAGGAGGCATGCCGGGGTCTGGGCACCCGTAATCGCCTGGAAAACCATAATTGCCAACACCAATCAGCTGGCATACGCAGCCTAATTAGTTAGGTTGCCGTTCTCCGCAGCTTTGCTCCCGGGCTGCGAAAGGACGTCGCACAGGGAGCTGGTTGCCAGCCCTCGGTCCGTGGGTTGCTGACGAGATCATCGGACTAGTTTTCGGCGTTTCTTGTCCGCTCTGAGCGCCGGGAGCGAATCTTCTGAACGGACTGAGCATGGAGTCTCCTGGCTGACAACGATTTCGGACGCGGGTTCGACTCCCGCCGCCTCCACCAGATGTAAAAGCATTATAATCATACATTTAAACTGTGGAAAAATCCTAGAAGCAGGATTTGTACCAATTTTGTACGAGTGCTAGGCTGTAAGCACCATGCTTACGGTCTACACCCGACACACCTCCAAATGCCCAAAGAAGGACAATCCCACCTGGCGTCGTTGCCGTTGCTGGAAGTGGATCATGGGTACAGTTCCGGGCCGTCCCGGAAGTATGCGCGTCTCGGCGAAGACGAGGTCCTGGGAGCAAGCCGAGAGCCTGGCTCGGAAATACGAGATCACCGCTGCGGGGGGAGACGAAGTCAAAGAGGCGCGGACGCTGCCCACCGTGAAAGAGGCTGTCAAAGGTTACTTGTCCGATGCCGAAGCGCGCGGTCTGGCTCCAGCCACGATCCAAAAACTCGAACACATCTTCAAAAAGCAACTGCTCGCATTCGCCGAACAGCACCGCATTATCTTCCTGCGCGATGTGAATGTCCGGAACATGACGGAGTGGCGCTCGACATGGGCCGACAAGCCGCTGGCGAGAAAGAAAAAATTCGAGCGTGTCGTCGGCTTCTTCTGGTTCTGCGTGCGCCATGGTTGGATCAAAGACAATCCCACGGCGACGATGGGCCGCGTGGTCGCCAAGCACGTTCCGACGGACTACTTCCCCGCACACGAATACCGTCGCATTATCTCCGCTACCTACCGCCTCGGCGAAGACGCCGAGCGGTCCTGGGCACCGGAAAAGCGCGGTATCCGTATCCGCGCTCTGACGGAGCTGATGCGCTGGAGCGGACTGCGCATCCGCGATGCTGCCACGCTGGAGTGCTCAAGGCTTGAGGAGAATAAGCTGCTGCTCTATCAGGCAAAGACCGGCATTCCTGTCTTTGTGCCGCTACCACCGCAGGTCGCCGATCTCCTGCGTTCGATCCCGCCTGGTCTCAAGCCAAACCCGAATTACTTCTTCTGGTCCGGGAACGGCCTGCCCAAAACTTATGTCGCAAACTGGCAGCGCGCCTATCGCCGTCTCTTCAATGTTGCCGATCTCCGCAAGCCGGACGGCACACCGAAGCGCTGCCACTGTCACATGT
>JBAUGH010000589.1:0-5901 GCA_049679565.1 Acidobacteriaceae bacterium | reverse complement strand
CGTACTGATCGAAGCCGTGAACCCGGCTGATGTTCCCAATGTAGGAGAAGTACGGCCGCGCCTCCGCCCTTTCCGCCGTCCCCTCGCCGGCTTCGTCATCGTAGATTTGCGGAAAATACACCGCGTTCCGATTGCGATGTCCGTCGTATTCTCCATACTTTCCCAACGCGTAGCCCGACTCGAGGATGACCGTATCCGCCAGCTTCAGCAAAGGCACCGACACCCGGTGGGCCGCCGCCGCTCGTATCTCCGTGAAGAACCCATCCGTCATCAGATAGGCGATCCTCGGCTTCCACGGCTCGTGATAGACGTAAACGATCCGCGTGCCCCGCCGCTTCAGCGAACCTGCAACCTCGAGGTTTTGCACCGCCGTGTTCAGGAAGATCGCATGGCTCGAGGTTTCCCCCTGCAGGCTGCCCGTCTCATGAACCACTCTCCCCAGCGCCGCCAGTTCGGCAAACGCGTCGTACCCCGGATCGAGAAGAAACACGATGCCGTAGTCCAGAGCCTGCAGTGCTTTGCCGAAAGCGACCAGGTGCTGCACGAAAGCAGGATTGAACCGCAGCGACGCCAGAATCACGCTTCCCCTGGCCGCCGTCCCTTGCTCATTCATCCTGCTGTTCTCCCCATCCGGCCTCTGGGCGGCACACCCCCGCGCTGCGGCGCCGGTTCGCGCCGGGATGCATCCCGCGCGCTCGCTGAAGAACTTGGATCGGTAAGACTCACCCGTCGCCCGAGCGCGCCGCCCCTATACCGGCGTCTCCTGCCGCGTCACCCTTGCCTGAATTTCGTAAACCGGCCGCAGCAGGCGCATGGTTCTCAGCAACCCGAGATAGCCGCGATACCCCGCGTGAACCCGCACCGCCAGGTTTGCCGCGTAGCGGTCGTAACCTTTCCTCGCCACCCTGCAGCTCGTCACCCGATAGCCCGCCGCGGTCAGCAGATTCGTCAGCGTCTGCACGTTCCAGGAAAAAAGATGGTGGTTGTTATCCGCGGGATCGAATTTCGAGATCGATCCTTCCATCGGAACCACCACGCACAGCGTCCCCTGCGGCTTGAGGAACTTCGCCAGATCGATCACCGTCCTCGCCGGATCCATCAGATGCTCCGCTACGTGGGAGAGCAGAACGATGTCGAATTGCTGCCCCTCCAGCAGCGCCGCGTCGGATACAAACTCGATCCCGCTCGCGCGCAGGCTCTCCGCGTACGCCGTGCTCACGTCGCACCCTACCCGCCGCCTGGCCGGCAGATCCACCAGGTTCCACCCCGGTCCGCACCCGAATTCCAGCACGTCTTTCCCCGCCGTATCCAGCAGCCGGGCGAACTTCTCTCCCCGGTATCGCGCAATCATCTCGAACGCCCCCGGGAGCACCCCGTGCATCCGCGCGTGATAATCGCTCGCCGAGTAGATCTCGTCCGTCGCGCTCCGTTGCGCTTCAAAGTCCATCACGGCAAAGTCTACCAACTCCCCAGGGGAGCAGCAACGTTACCGGACGACGCTCGCGCGCTGCTCCGAATTCGCCTTATGGGAAGCGCTTCCGCAACCAGCATCAATCCCCTTCACTGCTTGCCCGCTTCGGCAGCAACCTCGACTCCTGGTTCTGGCAGAAGCCGCCGCAGATCCCGCAACAGATAGCAGAGTCTCGGCCACACGAAGATCAGGAACAGCACCTGTGCGATCAGAAAGCTGAACAGATCCTGGGCCCGCGAGCGCGCAGTCAGGATGCAGAGAAAACCGGCCATGAGGCGGCCCGAATACATCCGGTATCGGATGAACAGGCGATCCACCACCCGTGTCAGAGATCCGAGGATAAAGCCCGTCAGCAACGCTGTAACTACCGAAGGTACGTAGTAGAAGACCTCGCCCAGCCAGGTAAATACAGAGACACCATTGGATAAGTCCGGATTACCTGGGTCGATGCAAAAACTCATCTCCGCATTGAATGAAAAGATCGTCTTCGGAACGAGAAATGCCGGCAAAAACTTCTTCGCGAATTCCGACAGGAAGTTATACCAGGGAGCGTGCCCGCAATGCGCGCCGAGCAACATCGCCAGATTGAAAAATGGCGCCGCGATCCCGTCCAGCAGCGGGTTTTGTACCGCCGCATAGTCACCACGGAACAGGCTCGCCAGTGAAAAAATGCCGAGCCCAGCCCCTCCGGCGATCAGGATTCGACGCCAGTCGGAGGTCCGGCCCATGACGATCGCCATCACGCCCATGAGAAGGAGTCCGCGCCCGGACCCTGCCTGATAGAAGAGAAAGGCGACGGCAAGCGTCCACATCGCCCACCGCCCGAATCGCGATGCGCCATTGGCGGCGTCAATCAGAGCGAAAGGGTAAAGCGTAAGAATCATTCCAAGCAGGTACGCGACTCCCCCGCCCTGCCCTACGCTTGCGACCACCTGATCCACCAGCCGCGCCGCGGCCGCACCGTGGAACAGGAACATATTCATCTGCAGCCATTGACGCCCCAGGGTCGCATCCCAAATGAGATACAGGATTGCGAACCCACTCAGTACAACCCGTGTCCCCGATGAGAGCGCCCTCGGTTGATCTGCCGGTACTTCGGCATCTCGCAGGCGCAGCAGCCACAACGGCAGGATCGCAAGGGCCGTGTAAAGTGCCGCTGGCCATCCGGCGACGAAGATGCCCGGTAATCCCCACAGGACAAGGGCGCCAATAATGAAGGTGTTCAGCGAAATCCGGTTCATGGCCGCAGCATCGCCCTCAGCGCCGCCGTGGCATTCTCCACATACGCCCGCGCGGCTCCCTGGTCTCCGCTACGCGCCCGCCGCACCACCTCGACGCATACCTGCCCCAGCGCCCGCGGATCGATCGGCCACTCCACATACGCCACCTGGTCGGGAAACGCCGCCCCCAGCCCCGCGTCCGCTCCCCAGCGTGTCGTAATCAGGCTCCGCCCCGCCACCAGCGTCTCCACCGACTTGATCTTCACTCCCGTCGACGGTCCCACCGGGTTCACCGTCGCGCTGATCTGCCGGTAATACTCCGCAGTCGACGCTACCCGTCCCAGGATCCTTGCCCCTCCCTGCTCCAGATCCCGCAGCACCGACCGGTCCGCCGTCTCGCAAATGCCTCCCGCGATCACCAGCTCGATCCCCGCCTCCCGCAGCGTATCCAGAAAAGCGGGATCCGCCATCCCTCGCAGCACTTCCTCGTTGACGTAACTGGGCGCGCCCATGTAGCCCACCCGCGCCGGACGATCCCCGCCGGCAATCGCCACCAGTTCCTCATGCTCCGGAGGCACAAACGAAAGAACCTGCGGCCGTACCCCATACATGCGCTCGAAATCGGCGGCGTCGTCCACGGAGACCGCCAGGCAGCGGCTCTCCGAGCGCAGCACCGCTCCCTCCCGCTGCTGCGTCACGCTCACCCACCGCCGGCTTCCCAGCCGCTCATGGCGGTCGGCCATCACGTCTCCGGTATCCACTACCACTTTCCTGCCCGCCCGCTCCAGTCCCAGCAAATGCCACGGCCACACGTAATAGCAAACGATCACGTCATAGCGCTCGATCCACCCCTCCGGCAATGGAGTCTCCACCGGAAACGGAAACCGGCTCACCCAGCCCAGCTTGTTGCACAACACCGCGCCGCTCCAGTACCACACCGTGGTATTTGCCCGCGCAGCCCACGCATACGCGCCCTCCAGAACCGTTACCGGCAGATCGCGCTGCCCCAGCCACGCGCGCGCCGTGGCCGCCGGCGCCGCCAGCGACAACAAATCCACATCCTTGCCATACAGCGAGCACAGCGCCGCCAGCAGTTGCTGCTGCCCCTGCGCCATACCGTTGCTGGTCCGCATGTCCGTGGTTGAAAGATAGAGCGCTCGCGGGCTCTTCCTGGCGACGCTGCTGTCCGGCTGATCCAAAAGTACTCCGCCGCCCAGGCGGGCGCTGGCAACTCCATGCTGAGCCAGGGGCGCGTTTAGCTATATTACAATACAGCCGCGTCTCCCTGCGTCATCGCTAACCTGCGGCGGACCCGGTCTCTGTGCAATGGCGAACGTTGTCTTTTACTGCGAATCGGCCGGCTGCGGCGGGCACGAGACCATGGCCCTCCTCGCCAGCCAGGCCATCCTTCGCCATCATCCTTCCATCGCCCTTTCCTGGATCGTTCCCGATTCCAATCCCCGGCTCGCCGCCGCGCTCGGGAAAGCCGCCATCCCCTTTACCGCCCTCGACCTTCGTCCACCCTTTCGCTTCCTGCGCAATCCTCTGCCCGTCCTCCGTAAGGCTCTGCGGACCCGTCGCATTCTCCGCCGTCTCCGCCCAGGCCTCGTCGTGCTCGTCCAGGGTGGAATCACCGACGGCTTCGACGGCCTCCTCGCCGCCCGCTGGTCCGGCGTACCCGCCTGCAGCTATATCCCCCTCGCGCAAAATTCCTCCCAACTGGCCCTGCGCCGCATGCCCCGGCTGCGCGATCGCCTCATTGCTCCCTCTTTTAAATCCATCCCCCGCTACATCACCATCGACGAACAACAGGCTTCCAACCTGCGGCGCTGGAACCCCCGCGCCTCCGTCGCCACCGTCGAAAATTACCTTCCCGGCATCCCCCCGCCCGCCCGCCGCGCGGCGGAGGCGAAACAGGCTCTCGGCCTTGCTCCCCATCTCACCGTGCTGGGCGTCATCGGGCGCATCCAGTTCGCCTGGAAGGCACAGGACTGGCTCCTCGCCGCCCTCGCCGACGGCGGCTTCTTTCGCGACAAGGCCCTGCTCTGCGTCGGAGACGGTCCCGACAGTCCGCAGCTTGCCGCGTTGATCGAATCCTCCCCATGGAAATCCCAGATCCGCCGGCTCCCGTGGACCGGCGATCTCGATCCCCTCTACGACGCCATGGACCTGCTCGTGATTCCCTCCCGCGCCGAGGGCGTCCCCCAGGTGATGCTCGAGGCCCTCGCCCGCCGCATCCCCGTCGTCGCCTCCGACCGCGACGGCATGAAAACCTGGCTGCCTCCCCAGTGGCGCTTCCCCTTTGGCGACGCCCAGGCTATGAAGAGCTGCATCGCTTCGGCGCTGCTGCCCCTCGATGCCGAATCGTGGACGCGCATCGACCAGCGCCTCGATTTCGCCCGCGACCAGCAGCGCTTCGGACTTCAGTTCGGCGATGCGCTGCTCCGCTACGCTTCCCCCGCCTCTCTGCCGCCCGCCGCAAACTCGACCCGGCCCTGACCGGCCCCGGTGTATTCTGTCTCTGCCATTCATCCTCCGCCGTCATCCCTGACCTGACTGAAGACCTGTGAGCTTTCTTTCCTGGGCAAAACAGCACACCGGACGGCGAACCCGAAGAACTCTTCGTTCCCTCCTCGAAACCTGCCTCTGGCTTTTTTCCCGGGCCCCCACCCATGCCCTGCGCATCTTCGGATTGCGCCTCTTCGGCGCAAAAATCGGCCCCGACGTCTTTCTTGCCCGCGGTGTCACCGTCATCGATCCCTGGCGCCTCTCCATCGGAGCCCACACCATGATCGGTGCCGACGTCTACCTCGATGCCCGGGCCGGCCTCACCATCGGCGACAACTGCAACATCTCCGCCGAAGTTGCGGTGTGGACCGCGGAGCACGACGTGCACTCGCCTGACTTCACTATGACCACCGCTCCCGTCGCGATCGGCAACCGCGTCTGGCTGTGCTATCGCTCCATCCTTTTGCCGGGCGTCACCGTGGGCGAAGGAGCCGTCGCCGCATCCGCTGCCCTGGTGACAAAAAGCGTGCCCCCCTGCACCCTCGTTGGAGGCGTTCCCGCAAAGATCCTCGGGCAGCGTGCCGCGAACCTCACTTACCAGCTGGGTCGCCGCGCCCGCTAGGCTGTATCGACATATAGGGATGGATGGCGACGGAGGGCATTTTTGTTCAGTTCGCGGAGCGAGGAGTGGCAGATATCGGG
>JBAUGH010000588.1:0-2202 GCA_049679565.1 Acidobacteriaceae bacterium | reverse complement strand
GCGTTCCCCCTGACCCGGGCTGGATCTGGTTGATCTGCGCCGGCGCTTCCGCCGGCTTATCGACCGCCGGCAGAACCTCATTGTTCGGCTTTCCCACCGGTGCCACCAGCGGCGCGTCATTCGATGTGGGGTGCGGATTGGCCAGAACGCCTTCACTCGTCGCCCCTGTGGGATTCGGATTCACCGGCGCGCCGCCGCCGTCCGGCACCTCAACCGTAACCGTGCTGCCCGGGGTGCCCGAACCCTCCGGCACTTCTTCCAGCCTGAGCCCCTGCGCTGGATGATCCGTCGTCGGCGGAGCCGTCCCGTTGTCGATGGCAGCGTTCACTGTCGGCGCCGGAACCGGCGCTCCCGTTGCCTGCGGAATGGGCTGGCCTGCCAGCGCAGCCCGGAACGCCGCGCCGCCCTGCTTCTCTACTTCCGGAGCCACCACCGGCGGCGGGCTGTCGAGCGATGGCTCGCCCACGCGCGCCGCGCGCACCGTGTTCGGACCCCGTCCCAGCAACTGCATCGCCCGGTTGCCCAGCCGGATGTTCACCCGGCTGTCTTCCTCCGCCTGGCTCTCGGCCAGCGCCTGCGCGCTCGGATCGGGAATCGGCCGCCCCAGTGCGATCAGGCGATCCTTCGCGTCCTCTACGTGCGGCGCCAGCGGATAGCGCGTCACCACCCGGTCCCAGGCCGCAGCGGCGCGGTCGTCGTAGTACCTCACCAGTTCGGCCTTGGCCTTCGGCGGCAGCTTCGCCCGCTGCGCCATCTGCGCGTCGGTCGCGTAGGCGTCGCCGATCGTGATCAGCGTCTGGTCGCTCTTGCTGAACAGCGGATAGCTTTCCGCTACCGTTTCCAGCCGCGCAACCGCCGCCGGCCAGTCCTCGCGCCCCGCGTAGAACTGCCCAATCTCATATTGGCGCTGCGCCAGCACTTCCTGCACTTCCCGCAGCCGCTGCTTGGCCCGCGGAATCAGCGGCGAGTCCGGGAACTGCTCCAGCATCGTGCGGTATTCCTTCTCCGCATTCTCCGCGTTCTGCGGATCGCGGTCCGGCTTCTCCATCTGCTGGAAATAAATGTCCCCTACCTTCATTTGCGCTTCGGCTGCTTCCGGCGCGTTGGGGAAGAAGGTGATGAAGTCCCTGTACTCCGAAGCCGCCTGGGACAGCGCCGCCGAGCCCCCCTCTTTGAACCAGGTGTCGCCCACCGCCAGCTTGGCGCGCATGTCCCATTCGGAGTCGGGATACGTGTTCAACAGCGTCTGCAGATCGAGCCGGGCGACGTCGTACTTGCCCTTCTTCATCGCCAGCATGGCTTTGTCGTACAGGATCTTGTCCGGCTGGTCCGACTTCACGTTGGCCAGCGGATTCACGCTGAGATCCACGTTCTTGTGCTTTTTCTGGTGTTTGGCAAAAGCGCACGGCGAAAACGCCACCGCCGCTCCCAGAGAAACTGCCGCTGCCCGAAGTACCAACCGATTCATAACACCTCAAAATACCCTGACGCTAGCCGCTCCGTGTCCCTTAAACCACGACTTCCGCCGCCCGCTGGGCCGCTTCCAGCAAGGCTCGCGCGTCCCGCTCAGCATGTCCCCCGCCGAACACCGCGTTGCCCGCCACCAGCAGCTCCGCCCCGGCTTCGACGACGCTGCCCACCGTCTCGTGAGCCACCCCGCCATCCACTTCAATCCTATAACTGAGCCCCAGTTCCTGGCGAAGTTCTTTCAGCCGCCGGATCTTGTTCAGCGAGTAAGGGATAAACCGCTGTCCGCCAAATCCCGGATTCACGCTCATCACCAGCACATGGTGCACCATGCCCAGGATCGGAATCAGCAGCTCCACCTTCGTTGCCGGATTGATGACCACCGCCGGCTCCATCCCATTCTGCGCGATCAGCTCCAGCGTCCGATGCAGGTGCCGGCACGCCTCGTAGTGCACGCTTACCCAGTTCGCCCCTGCCTCGGCGAATGCGGGGATGAACTCGTCCGGATTCTCGATCATCAGATGGCAGTCGAGCGGCAATTGCGTGTGCTTCCGCAGCGAGGCCACAATGGGCGGCCCAACCGTGATGTTCGGCACGAAATGCCCGTCCATCACGTCCACGTGGATCACAGTTCCGCCGCCCCGTTCAGCCGCGGCAACCTCCTCGGCCAGACGCGCAAAATCCGCGGAAAGGATCGATGGAACCAGCTCGACCACAGTAACCTTAGTGTATCAG
>JBAUGH010000587.1:0-11487 GCA_049679565.1 Acidobacteriaceae bacterium | reverse complement strand
CCCCCAGCACCGGCAGCGCGTCCTCGATCGTCAGTTCGAGGATGTCCGCGATCGAGTAGCCGTTGAATTTCACCGCCAGCGTTTCCTGATTGTAACGGCGTCCGTTACACACTTCGCACTCCACGTAGACGTCCGGCAGAAAATTCATCTCGATCCGCCTCTGCCCCTCCCCCTGGCAGGCCTCGCACCGCCCCCCCTGCACGTTGAAGGAAAAGCGCCCCGCCTTGTAGCCGCGCTCCCGCGATTCCGGCAGCATCGCAAACAGATCGCGGATCGCCGTGAATACTCCCGTGTACGTCGCCGGGTTCGAACGCGGCGTCCGCCCGATCGGCGACTGGTCGATGCGAATGGCCTTGTCGATCAGGTCGAAGCCCTTGATCTTGTTGTGCTCCCCCGGCGTTTCCCGCGAACCGTAAAGCTCCTGCGCCAGCGCGCGGTAGAGGATGTCGTTGACCAGCGTGCTCTTGCCCGAGCCGGAAACCCCGGTGACCACCGTCATCACCCCGGCGGGAAACTTGACCGTCAGGTTCTGCAGGTTGTGGCTGCGCGCGCCCTCTACCGTAATCCACTTGCCCGTCAGCGGGCGCGGAACCAGCCGCTGGATCGTCGAGATTGCGCCGGAGAGATAGCGCCCGGTGAGCGAGCCTGGCGCCGCCATAATCGCCGCCGGCGGCCCTTCGGCCACTACCTGGCCCCCCAGCCGTCCGGCGCCCGGGCCGAGGTCGAGCACGTAGTCGGCATGGCGAATCGTCTCTTCGTCATGCTCCACCACCAGAACCGTGTTGCCCAGGTCGCGCAGCGCTTCGAGCGCCTGGATCAGCCGCTGGTTATCGCGCTGGTGCAGCCCGATCGAAGGCTCGTCGAGCACGTAGAGCACCCCTCGCAGGCGCGAGCCGATCTGCGTGGCCAGCCGGATCCGCTGCCCTTCTCCCCCGGAAAGCGTCGCCGCGTTGCGGTTCAGCGAGAGATAGCTGAGCCCAACCGCATTCAGGAACTGCAGCCGCTCCACGATCTCTTTTCTCAGGCGTTCCGCAATCATGGCTTCGCGCGCCGTGAAGCTGATCGCGCGCGCGCGGTCGAGTGCACGATCCATGGGCAGCGCCGTAAAGTCCGCGATCGACATGCCGGAGAGCGTCACCGCCAGCGATTCCGGGCGCAGACGTCGCCCTTTGCACGCCGGGCACTCCGACGCCGACATGTACTGCATCATCCACTCGCGGTACGTGTCCGAGCGCGCCTCCTCGAGCGAGTCCCGCAGGTACGCGAGGATGCCGTGAAATCCCGTGCGCGGCGCCTCGTTCTGCGGCGGTCCCACCAGCAGCAGCTCCTGTTCTTTAAACGTGAGCTGCTCGAACGGCTTCTTCAGGTCGATCTTGTAGCGCTGCGCCGCCAGGTTGATCAGCCGGATCAGGTATTGCGAGGACGAGCCGGGCCCCAGCGCGCCGTCCAGCAGCGGCTTCGACCAGTCCGTGATCACCTTCGCAGGATCGAAGTCGTAGATGCTGCCCAGCCCGTGGCACTCCGGGCACGCGCCGTACGCCGAGTTGAAAGAGAAGCTGCGCGGCTCCAGCTTCGGCACATCCAGCCCGCAGTCCGGGCACGCCATCGAGGACGAGTACAGTTGCTCGGCCGAGCCGGACCCCCCCTGCGTCCCCACCAGCACCAGACCGTTCGCCATCTGCAGCGCCTTCTCCACCGAGGAAAGCAGACTCTTCTCGATGCCCGGCTTCAGCACCGCCCGGTAAACGATGGCTTCGATCGTGTGGTTCCTGCGCTTCTCCAGCGCCGGCGGCTCGGCGAGGTCCAGAACTTCACCGTCCACCCGCGCCCGGAAGCCCTGCTGATCGAGCTTGTCCAGCATGTCCTTGAATTCGCCCTTGCGCCCGCGAACGATGGGCGCGTAGATCGTCACTCGCTCTCCCGGAGAGAGCGCCAGGATGCGCTCCACGATCTGCTCCGCCGACTGGCGCGAGATCTGCCGCCCGCACCGCGGACAATGCGGCACCCCCACCGACGCGTACAGCAGCCGCAGATAGTCGTAGATCTCGGTGATGGTGCCCACCGTCGAGCGCGGACTGCGGCTGGTCGTCTTCTGCTCGATCGAAATCGCCGGCGAGAGCCCTTCGATCGAGTCCACATCGGGCCGCTCGATCTGGTCGAGAAACTGGCGCGCGTACGCCGACAGCGTTTCTACATACCGGCGTTGCCCTTCCGCGTAGATCGTGTCGAACGCCAGCGAAGACTTCCCCGACCCGGAAAGCCCGGTCACCACCGTGAGCGCGTTGCGCGGGATCTGCACATTGATGTCGCGCAGGTTATGCTGGCGCGCGCCCCGCACGGTGATTTGGGTGATAGCCATGGGTGAGTGAAGGATGACTGCCGTACCGAAAAGTTGCAGACCGCTCCACCCGTTAACCAGTTGCAAAACGGGAATCGAGCGCTAAAATCGGGAAAGATCAGCCTTTCGGTATCTTAGTCGGCAACAGAAAAGTGGGTCAACGTGTGTGCTTTTCTGTTATCAATGACTTCGAAACGCTGCAGGGCGAAGCACGCTGTCCGCATCGGCGCATCTGAATGGGTTGGAGATCGAACAGGAATATGCAGCAGGCAATTGACACACTGATGCTCATTTGTGCAACGTTTGCGTCGCTCGCCTTCGGGGTCCTTCTCGCGTACGGAATCTGCCGCGTGGCCTTCACCCTCTTCCGTCAGCACGCCGGCCAGGTCGCTGCGCAGCGCGCCAAAGCCCGGATCGTCGCCCCGGCGCCCCACGCCGACTCCGTCTAACGGCTCCCGGCTACTGGGTACTGAGTACTGGCTCCTGGCTCCCAGCTTCTGGCTGCCCCCTCCATTTTGTCAATCCCTTACTTTCGTGTAGTTGCTGATTCTAAAGGCCTCCAGCCCCATCAAACTTGGCAGTGTTCAGCCCCAAATCTGGTATTCTGGATATATAGGGTAAAAAAAGAAGAAAGGCCGCCTTTGGGCGGCCTTTTCCTTTGCCCGCTTTTCCTTTGCCCGGAGGTCTTCATGTCTCGCTTCTGCACCGCCCAGGACGAGGGTCAGCCCTGCGGTCGCCGCGCTTTGCCTGGCCAGTCGTTTTGTTACGGACACCATCCCAAACCGTTCGCGCCGCGCCGCTGTGAATACTTCAATCTGCGCGGCGAGCGCTGCGGCTCGCTCACCCTCCGCGGCCAGGACCACTGCTTCACCCACAGTCCGCGCAACCATCGACTATGCCGGCCCGCTGTCCCTGTCATACCCCGCACCCGCCGCCGAAACACCACTCGGGCGCGCTTTGTTTTCAACAGCTTGCCGGCGTCCCCGGGGGGCCTTCCAGAACCCCTGCAGGTTCAATAACTTGCCAGCGCTCCATACCCCCCAGGGGGGTATGGGGCCAGCCCCCGGGCCCCCGGCTGTCTCACTCGTCCCGAATCGCTTCCATGGGGTCGACGGAAGCAGCCCGCCCCGCCGGCACAATAAAGGCCAGGCCGAGCACCGCGAGCAGCAGCGCCAGCGTAGCTGCCGCTACGCCGAGATTCGCCGCCGTCACTCCGTAGAGCAGCGACTGCAGCAGCCGCCCGGCCAGGAAGGCAAGCGCACCTCCGGCCACGACGCCGATGCCGATGCGGAACGCCGCCGTCCGGGCCAGGGTGCGGACGATCTGCTGCCGCTGCGCGCCGAGCGCCATGCGGATGCCGATCTCGCGGCGGCGATCGACGACGCTGCGCGCGAGGATGCCATAGAGGCCGGTGGCGACCAGGGCCAGCGCCAGCAGCGCAAATCCGCCAGAAACGCTGGAGAGGAGACGTTGTTGACTCAGGTTATAGCGAATCGAATCCTGGAACAGCCACGTGCGGGGTTGCGGCGCTCCAGCAAAATCACGCGCAAAGCCTTCGCGGATCGCGCTCGCGGCCATCTGCGGATTCGCGGCGCGCACCGCGATCGTCGCGTAGGACATGGGGCGCTTCTCCGCTTCGAGCGGCGTGTAGACCGCCAGCGGCGAGGGCTGCAACAGGCTGGCAAGGCGGGCATTCTCCGCGATGCCCACCACCCGGCAGCGCTCCTGATCGGCCGGTTTCTCCGTTCCGTTGCCGGAATTCAAATAACGGCCGAGAGCCGGCTCGCCTGGGAAGAAGTACGCCGCCGCTCCGGCGCTGATGACGCAGGGGGAGTCCGAAAGATCGGTAGTGGTGAAGCCGCCGCCCTGGAGGATGTGCGTCCCCATGGTGCGGAAGTAATCCATCGAGACTTGTGCCGGCCACACCTGCTCATCGACGTGAAGATTCCCCCTGGTATCGCGGGTGTAATAGTCGGTCACGCCGAAGCCCCCCGAGAGGGGAGCGAGGGCCATCAGCGTGGCGTATTGCACGCCGGGCATGGCCTGCACGTGGTGGAGAAACTCGAGGTTGCGGCTGGCCTGACCGGCCTGCGGCATGCCTCCGTTGCTGAAATCGAGCTCCGCCAGGACAACGCGATCGGCCGAGAAGCCGGAATGTTCCTGCAGGTAATTTTCGAGGGTGCCCGCCAGCAGCAGCGCCGCATTCAACAACACCACGCCGAGGGCCACCTGGGTGGGGAGAATCCAGCGGCCCATGTGCCGGGCGGACCGGCCCGAGCCCGTTTGCCGCAGGTCGAGAGCGGCTGCACTCCGCGACGCGCGCCAGGCAGGCCAGAGGCCCGCCAGCAGAGCGGCGCCCAGCCCGATAGCCGCGGCAAACAGAAAAACGGCGGCGCCGAAATCCAGTGTTATATCGAAAGGCAGTCCGGGATCGGCGATCATCCTGACCAGCATCCGGGCCAGTTCCCATCCGAGCAGCCCGCCTGCGAGAAGACCTCCGATGCCGAGCAGCAACGTTTCCGTGAGGACCTGGGAAATCAACCGGCCGCGCGTTGCGCCCAGGGCGTTGCGCATGGCGAATTCGTGCAACCGTCCGCTCACCCGCGACAGGACCAGCAGCGCGATGTTGACGCCGCACAGCAGCATCATCAGGACGCAGAGCACTTCCAGCGCCAGCAGAGGCTTGCTGAACCGGAAACGAAGCCAGGACTGTCCGCCGCGGCCGGATTCGACGCCCAACTGGTACTGCGAGAAGAAGCCGCCGTTGAGGAAGTGATGGGACGGGTCAGCCGCCTGGTTGACGCTCTGCCGGATGGAGGCGAGATTGGCCTCTGCCTGGCGGACGCTCTCTCCGGGGCGCAGCCGGCCCATGACGTTGAGCCAGTAGGATCCCGAAGGGTTGTCGATCATGGCGTTCTTATGCAGGACCCGCTCGAACGACAAAGGAAGGAGAATGTCCGGATGCTGTAGCTGTATGCCGTGAAAGCCCCGGGGCAGCACCCCCACAATCGATACGCTGCCGCCTTGCGGGACAAAGACATCTCTAAGGTGGAGCGTTCTGCCGATGACCGACGGATCGCCGTGAAAAGCGCTCTGCCAATAGTCCCAGGAAAGGAGCGCCTCAGGGACATAGGGCGCGCCAGGTTCACCTGCGCGCGGCTCGAACCCGCGACCGAGCGCTGGGTGAATTTCCAGGACGCTGAACACCGAACCCGTGGCCATGGCGAGGGAAACCTTCGTGGACTGGCCGTCCACCTGCAGGACAGAGTCGGTCATATCCCACGCGAACAATCCGCTGGCGACGCCCTGCTGCTGCTCCAGGGCCTGGTATTGCCGGTAGGAGAGGCCGATTTCACTGTCGCCCTTGCGGAAGGTATAGCGCACCAGCCGTCCCGGCTCGGGCACCGGCAGGCTCTTCAGCAGAATCGAGTAGGTCAGCAGGAAGATGGCCGTATTCGCGCCGATGCCCAGCGCGAGAGTAAGGATGGCAACCAGCGCGTAGCCCGGCGACTTACGCAGCTGGCGAAGAGCGAAGCGAACATCCTGTCCGATTGAAAGCATCGTGCGTTCTCCCGAATTTTGTAACTACAGGTGTTGCCTGTTGCCGACTACTCCGAGCGCAGCGCTTCTACCGGATCGACGCCCGCGGCGCGGCGCGCGGGTAAATAACTGGCGGCGATGCCGCAAAGTCCCAGAGTGAGGACGACCAGCAGGATCGTAACCGCATCCCAGGCGGCCGCTCCATAGAGAAACGCGCGCATCACGCCGCTGGCTGCCCAGGCCACCACGAGGCCGATGCCGACTCCAGCGGCGAGCAGGACGATAGCGTGGCGAAGAACGAGCCACAGGATGTCACCCTGCTGCGCGCCGAGGGCCAGGCGGATGCCGAGCTCGCGGGTACGCTGGCTCACCGAGTAGGCGAGCAGGCCGTAGATACCGGCGACGGCGATCAGCAGAGCGGCGAGCCCGAAGATTCCGAGCAGCCGCGCTGCCAGAGTCTGGCCGCCGAGCGCGTCGTTGACCACCTGCTGCATGGGCTCCAGACCTTCCACGGCGGTCTCGGGCTGCAATTGGTGAACCTCGCGGCGGATGGTGTCTTCGATCGGCTTTGGGGCCAGGCGGGTTCGGACCGCCAGATCCATGTGAAAGGCCGCGAGGATGGGATAGAACCCGTCGCTGGGCTGCAACTGGTCGAGGTTGATATTGATTTCCGGCAAAGCAGCCTGGCCGGGGCTGTCCTGTTTGGCGTCATCGACCACGCCCACGATCGTCGCCCACTGGCGCGGCTTGCCTGTATCGCCGACTTCGATCTGCTGGCCCAGAGGATTGGTGTGGGGAAACTGGCGCTCGACGAAGGCGCGATTGACGATGACGGCGATGGGCCCATCCGGGCCGTCTTCGCTGTTGAAGAACCGCCCCGCCAGCAGACGAATGCCCATGGCGTGGTAATAACCGTCGGTCGCGGCGCGCACCTGGGCATGAACCACCTCGTCCGGGGCGGCGTGCGGAAGACCTTTCACCTTGACGCTGTCGTCGAAGTTCCACTGCGGCTCGAGCGGTCGAACGGTGACGAATCCCGCCGAGAGCACGCCCGGGATGTGTTCGAGCTTCTCCGCCAGCGGCTGGTAAAAGCTCTGGATGATATTGGGAGCGGTTTTCGAGTTGGTCGTCCACCACATGCCGTGCGTAGGCAGATACAGCGACCCGGTCACCACATTTCCGGTGTCGAAGCCCAGGTGGGCGCGGCGGAGGCTGAGCAGCGTGCGCATCATCAGGCCGGCAGCAATCAGCAGCGTCAGAGTGAGGGTGATTTCGGCGACCACCAGGCTGTCACGCCACCGCGCCTGTTGCCGGCTGGTGCCCGCCGCGGCAGTGCCCTCGCGCAGGCCCTCCTGGGCGGGAACGCCGGCAGCATGCCACGCCGGAGCGAAACCGAAGAGCAGCGCGGACAGGCAGGAGGCCGCAAGCAGGAACAACAGCACGCCGGCGTTGACGTGGATATCGGCGCCATAAAGCAGGGAATTGGCAAGGTAATGCCGGAGCAGACGCAACGCCAGCCAGGCAATGCCCAGGCCGGCGGCAGCCCCCGCAACACTGAGGAGGAGACTTTCGGTGAGGAACTGGCGCGTGATCCGGCCCCGCGGTGCGCCCAGAGCCGCGCGCACCGCGATTTCGCGGCGGCGGCTGCTGGTGCGAGTCAGGATGAGCCCGGCAACATTGGCGCAGGCGATCAGCCAGACGGCGATCACGGCCCAGTCCAGCGCAAAGAGCGCGCCGCGCGAATCTTTGGTGATGAAGGCGTGATAGTCGACGAGGCGAATGGTCTCGCCCTTCATCTCGTCTTTGGGGTAATCGTGGAGCAGCTGTGAGTGAACGTCGGTCAGCTCTCTTTCCGCCTGATCGGCCGCGACGCCAGGTCGCAGAAGAGCGATCGGCTGCAGCACCCCGCTGCCCCGGTCCTGCAGGGATTTGTCATCGACGTTCAGCGGACTCACGATCTCCTCGCCGGAGTTGGGGGGAAAGAGAACCCCGGGGGGCAGCACGCCGATCACCGTGTAAGGATCGCCGTCAATGGGCACGGTGCGGCCAAGGATCGAGGGATCGGAATGATAGAACTTCTTCCAGACGCCATCGCCGAGGACGAGCACGCTGGTGTGGCCCGGCTTGCTGTCCTCCGGGGTGAAGCCGCGGCCGAGCCGGGGACGGACGCCGAGCACCTGAAACAGGTTGGGCGTGACCATCAGCTCCGGGACGAGTTGAGGATTGTCGATCCCTCCCAGCGTAGGAAGCTGAAAGGTATATCCGGCGATGCTCTCGATGGAATGGGCGCGACCCGCGTAGTCCCGAAGGTCCTGCAGGGAAAACGAGTCCGACGCATTCGTGTCGCTGTTCTGGTGAACGTACTGCATGGCCACCAAACGGCTGTCATGGCCGTAAGGCAGCGGACGCAGAATGACCTGCTCGATCACCGAGAACATCGCGGCGTTGACGCCGATGCCGAGTCCCAGGGTGATGATCGCGGTCAGAGCAAAGGCAGGTGACTTTCGCAGCTGGCGCAGGGCGTAGCGCAGATCCGCACCAAGGTTACGGGCGAGCATGCTCATGCGGCAGAGTCTCCAGAGTCAGAGGAGCAATTGTATCGCCGCAACCGGGGCAGCCGTTCTCGGCCGAAGTGCCTCTGTTTTCATGCCTTGGCCGGGGATGGCTGTCCGCTTGCGGGAAGCTGTGTCCGGAAATGGGCAGTGAAGTGCATCCAGGGAAGCTGGGTATTCTGTTATCCGACTAGTCAACCTGACGGTCCCTGAGGTCATCTAATGCCAACAGCGTGCGCATCCACGTCGAGGAGTTGCTGTTGTGGGTTTCCCGATCCGGGTCGATGGTGTGCTTCGAGGCATGAATCACGAAGCGCGTTGCAAACTGGCGGTTTGGCAGGAGTCGTCGAGCACAGGCCGGGTCTATCTCCGCTGTGAGATCAAAGAGGAGCCTGAGGGTCTGCCGAATGGCTCCTACATTCTCTCTTTTGCCGACCACAGACTCCTGACTCGCAAATGGGAGGGGCACTGGTTATTGCGGTATCTGCCCCAGGGCATTCAATTGCAGCACGCAGCCTGAGCCGGGGGTTGTCGCCCGGACTCCGGGTTACTGCTCCGCGAGCGGCTGGAGTTCGGTGTTCTCGACTGGCAGGCGAACAAAAAAGGTGGTTCCGCGACCGACATCGCTTTGGAAGGTCAGCGTTCCCTTATGCCGTTCAACCACCGAACGGGCGATGGCCAGGCCCTGCCCGGTTCCGCGGCCGACTTCCTTGGTGGTGAAGAACGGATCGAAGATCCGGTCGCGAATGCTTTCAGGGATGCCGCCGCCGTTGTCGGCGATGGCGATGATCACCTGATTGTCCTGCGTTTCGGTGTGGATGCGGATCGTGCCCTTGTTGCCGGTGTTCCTGAAGGCATCGCCAATGGCGTGGCCAGCGTTAACCAGCAGGTTGAGGAAGACCTGATTCAGGTCGCTGACGCTGCAGACGACCATGGGCAGCTCGCCAAAGTCGGTTTCGACATCCGCCACATACTTGAGTTCGTTGCGGGCGACGGTGAGGGTGTTGAGCAGGGCCTTGTTCAGATCGGCGCGGATGTGGCCCCGGCTTTCCGGATGGGCAAATTCCTTCATCGCCCGCACGATGGTGACAACGCGTTCGACGCCTTCTTCGGTCTGACCGAGAGCTTCAGGGATTTCGCGCAGCAGGTATTCGGTGTCCAGCTGTTCTCCGAGACGCTCAAACTCCGCGGCGAACGCAGGGCCGGATCGTTCGCAGAAGGCGCGCAGGCGGCCGAGCAACTCCTGAATCTGGTGGAAGGAATCCTTCAGGAAGCGGACGTTGTCGCCGACGAACTGCATGGGGGTGTTGATTTCATGAGCGATGCCGGAGGCGAGGCGGCCCACCGATTCAAGCTTCTGCGCCTGGCGCAGCTCCATCTCGGCCAGATCGCGGCCGGTGATGTCGCGGGCGATGGCCTGCATGCCGACAGGCGAACCGTCGCGGTAGATCAGGCGGGGGTTGACTTCGAGGGTGACGCGGCGCTGATCTCGGGTGCGGATTCCGATTTCGAACTTGCGCGGAGCCTCGCCGGCGACCATCTGAGCGACCATGCGCCGAGCCGATTCGCACTCGGCCGCCTCGACCAGATCGCAGAGATTCATCCGGGTCGCTTCTTCGCGGGAGTAGCCCATGGTCTGCTCGGCGAGACGGTTGAGGGAAGTGATGCGGAGATCGAGGTCGAAGGTGTAGACGAGGTCGCTGGCATTCTCGAAGAGCTCGCGGTACCGCTCCTCGGAGGCGCGCAGGCGGTCTTCGGTGAGTTTCCGGAGAGTGATGTCCTCGATCTGGGTGATGAAGTGGGAGAGACGGCCGGCATTGTCCTGGGCGGCAAGGATTTTTACCCGGGCCCACAGGATCTCGCCGTTCCTGCGGAGGTACCGCTTCTCCATTTCCACGGTTCTGCGCTCGCCCCGGCTGAACTGGATGGAGGCCTGGCGGGAAATCTCCATATCGTCGGGATGAGTGATCTGCTGCCACGCTCCGGCGAGGAGGTTTTCCTGGGAGTAGCGGAGCATCTGGCAGAGCGCGGCATTAGCGTGCAGGAAGCGCCCGTCGAGGGCGACCATACACATACCGTAAGGAGCATCTTCGAAGGCGGTGCGGAAGCGGTCTTCACTCTCGCGGAGGCAGGCCTCGGCACGTTTGCGCTCGACGAACTGAGCGATGCTGTGCGCGACCGAAATGAAGGCCTGGCAGGCGGCTTCGGTCAGGGGCGCGCGGGCGAAGACGGCGGCCACCCCGAGAATCTGTTCGCCGACTTTGAGCGGACAGGCGGCGAAGGCTGCGAGCTGCTCGCGGGCTGCCCATTCCGGGTCGCCGAGCCATGGCTCATCGGCTCGCAGATTGACGCACTGGGGCTCGCCGGCCGCCGCGATGGGCTCGATACCGAATGCATCCCGCAGGCGGATGTCGTCGGCCCCCATGCGGGCGAGCGTTCCGGCCGCGGACTGAAGGACCAGGCCGCCGTGCTTTTCCTGGCTCGTCCAGATACGCGCGCAGGCCAGATGCATATGCCGCAGGAGGACCGCGGCGCAGGCATCGAGGCCCTGCTCGAGGCTTTCGGCGTCGGTGAGGGCGACACCGATTTCGGCGGCGAGGGTCGCGAGACGGTGACGCTCCTCCATCTCCGCCTCGATCCGCCGGCGTTCGGTCACATCGTGGTAGAGAGCGAGAATTTCGGGACGCTTGCCGGGAATGGAAACAGGAACGCCGTAGATCTCAACGTCCAGCAGAACGCCGTCCCGCCGGCGGCGGGGGACGGAAAAGTGGACGCACTGCCCGGCCAGACAGGCGCGTACATATTCGCGTGACTCCGCCGCCCGGTCTTCGGGGACGAAGACCTCCTCCAGAGAGGTGCCCTGCAGTTCCTCCCGGGGGTAGAGGAAGAGGCGTTCCAGAGCTGTGTTGGAAAGTCGGATGCGCGCGCTCTCGTCGAGGACAGCGATCCCCAGCGGGCTGACTTCGATGAGCGTGTTGAGGTAGGCGGTTTGCTCGGCAAGGCTTTGTTCAGCCCGCTTGCGGTCGCTGATGTCGAGGAAGCTTTCCAGCAGATACC
>JBAUGH010000586.1:0-2582 GCA_049679565.1 Acidobacteriaceae bacterium | reverse complement strand
TCCTTGTTCAGTTCGTGGACCACGTCGGTTTCGTGGAAGGTGTAATTCTCCTGGACGGCGTCGAGCTGCCGCTGGTGGTCCCGGACCTGGTTGAGCAGGGTGGGGACATCGGGCAGGGGAGCGGAGGACTGAGCGCGGAGGAAGGCGGCGGAGAAGAAGAGGGTAGACACGGCAAAGCGACAAAACCAGCAGCGAAGCCGGCAGGCGGGGTGAAGGGTCGGCTTGAGAAAAGAGGAATGCAGATCTTCGCTCCGGCGCATCTTAGAACGGGTCTCACCTGAAAGTGTGCAGCTTCGGACGACAGCATGAGACCCGCGGCGGGTCTCCTGTGAGGGTCTCACCGAGCGCGGTGGAGGGACGGGACCCCTTTCCAGGGTAAGCTATGTCAGCTTTTGATCCGGCGAATTCGAGAGGAACGAAAATCATATGTTTCGATTGCTGGTGAAGTGGCTGTTGCAGGCGCTGGCTCTGTTGATTACGGCGGAAGTGGTTCCCGGGTTCCATGTACGCAGTTTCGTGGCAGCGCTGATTGCGGTGCTGGTGATTGGACTGCTGAACGTGACGCTGGGGCTCTTTCTTAAGCTGATCACTTTGCCGCTGGGGATTCTGACGCTGGGGTTGTTCTTCCTGGTGATCAACGCGTTCATTTTGAAGCTGGCGGGCGGGGTGGTGCCGGGGTTCTACGTATCCACGTGGGCTGCCGCGCTGATTGGAGCTCTGGTGCTGGCGGTGCTGCAGATGGTGTTTTCGGCGTTGTCGGACAAGGATTGAGGGAAACAGCTGGGGGCCGGGAGGCGGGGGAGATGAAGAATTGTGTTGGGATGCGATGGTTTGCGAGCGGAGCCATGATGGCGCTCTACAATGAGGGCATGGCGCCCGATCACTCCTCCCGCCGCCGGCAGAAATCCCCTCCGCCAGGAGAAACCGGACAGGAAGCGCTGTATTTACGATCGCTGAGTGAGCGGCAGGTTCCGGTGCATGTGAAGCTGCGGGACGGCGAGACGGTGTCGGGGTGGATCGAATACTTCGACGACCGGATGATCCGGCTGACGCGGGAAGGAAAGCCGAATTTGTTCATTTACAAGCAGCACATCCGTACGATTACGGAACATGGGCGGGCGGGGCGGCGGCGGGTGCGGAAAGACGCGGGCGGGGCCGAGGACGCGCAGTGACGGAGGCGCGAATCCCGGAGGCGCGGATCCCGGAAGGGTTGAAGATTGCGGGGCGGGCGGCAGCGATTGCGCTGGAGGCCGGAGCGCTGATCCGTGGGTATTTCGAGCGCGGGGTGGAGACCGAATACAAGGGCGACGTGGATCTGGTGACGGAGGCGGATCGCGCCTCGGAGAAACTGATCACGGCGCGGCTGACGGCGGCGTTTCCCGACCACGGGATTTACGGCGAGGAAGGGGCTCGGCAGCGGATCGAGAGCGAGTACCGCTGGTATGTCGATCCGTTGGACGGGACGACGAATTTCGCCCATGGGTTCCCGGTGTTTTGCGTGTCGCTGGGGCTGGAGCATCGGCCGGCGGGGCGGGCGGCGGACGCGGACGGGGATCTGATTGCCGGGGTGATTTACGATCCGACGCGGGATGAGCTGTTCGCCGCGGAAAAGGGGCAGGGCGCGTGGCTGGAGGGGCGCAGGATACGCGTTTCGCAGACGGCGCGACTGGCGGAAGCCTTGCTGGCGACGGGATTCCCCAGCCGGAAGCGGCACGTGAGCCCCAACATTCACTTTTACCAGGAGTTCACGCTGCGGTCGCACGGGGTGCGGCGCGCCGGATCGGCGGCGCTGGATCTGGCGTACACGGCGTGCGGACGGATCGACGGGTTCTGGGAATTTCATCTGAACCCCTGGGACACGGCGGCGGGAGTTCTGCTGGTGACCGAAGCGGGGGGGAGCGTAACCCGCTTCGACGGAACTCCGTTTCGGTTGAACAGCGAAGAAGTGCTGGCCACGAACGGGCACCTGGGGAAGGAACTGACGGGATTGTTCGCGGACATGTTTGCCGGACGGGGACTGCGTCCGATCCCGACGCCGGCGGAGTTTGCGGCGGAGCGGGCGCGAGGGCGGAGCTGAGAGGCGGCTGGGCCCACGCTCAGAATCGCGGCTGCGGGGCAACATTCCCAAAGTTATTCGGCGTTGGGCGCAGGTTGCTGCGGCGAGGCGAGCCCCTGCTAGAATGATCCGTTGTCGCAGCCAGCGGGCTGAGGTTGCGGGACCGGGATTCGCCGGGGCCTGGAGCGGTTCGGACGCGGGTTGCAACTCACTTTCACTCCCGAAGAGGATTTTCATGGCATACGTGATTGCGGAACCCTGCATCGGCACCAAAGACACAGCATGCGTCGATGCGTGTCCGGTGGACTGCATCCATCCGAAGAAGGACGAAGCGAAGCACGCGGATTCCGATCAGCTTTTCATCGATCCGGTGGAGTGCATTGACTGCGGCGCGTGCGTGCCGGTGTGCCCGGTGTCGGCGATCTACGCGGCCGACGATCTGCCGGAGAAGTGGCAGAGCTTTACGCAGAAGAACGCCGCGTTCTTCGGCCGGTAGTTTCCCTCCTGAGTCTTGTGGTGCAGGCGC
>JBAUGH010000585.1:0-1943 GCA_049679565.1 Acidobacteriaceae bacterium | reverse complement strand
TCAATAAGCAGCGTGCGGCTCGCGAACAGGAGACTCTGCTGGTGGCGGCGGCGCAGGATGCTACCCGCCTGGCGAGAATGCGCTATCAGGGAGGCAGCACCAGCTACCTGGAGGTGCTCACCACCGATTCGGATCTCTTTTCTGCGCAGCTGAACCTGGTAAACGCGCAGGAGCAGGAAGCGCTTTCTCTGGTGCAGCTCTACGCTTCTCTGGGCGGCGGCTGGCAATAACCCAAAGCCGGGTTCCTCCACCACGTTTCCGGAACATTTGCACCACCCTTCTTCGAGTTGTCTGGATATATCGCGAATGATTTAGTATTGGTCCCGAATAAATATCCATTCCCGATGCCGCGATCAATGGATCGAGGAGGATCGATTGCGCTGGTCCGTCAGGTTGACTCCGGAAATCCTCTGTGCGGGGATGGTGGCCGCTGCCTTTCATCCCCTTGCACTGGCCCAGAGCTCGCCGGGGGCGGGCCTGCCGCCACCGGTCAACTTCACGGCCGATCAGGACCACCGGAACATGATGGATCAGCTGGGGATTGAGGCGTTGCGGCCGGGACCGAGTGGAGACGAGGCGGCTCCCAATCACGCCAACTATGATGAGTCGAAGGCTGACCCTTACCCGAATCTGCCCGATCCGCTCACTCTGAACGACGGCCAGAAGGTGACGACGGCTGCGATGTGGTGGGACAAGCGGCGTCCGCAGATCGTGGACATGTACGAGAAGTACGTCTACGGCCGCATCCCGAACGATGTGCCGCCTGTCCACTGGACGGTGGGCATCGCGGACCACGAAAGGCTTGGGTTTACGCCGGTCATCGCGAAAGAACTGATCGGGCGCGTGGACAACTCGTCGTATCCGGCCATCAGCGTCAACATCCACATGATTCTCGTGACTCCGGTTGATGTGAAGGGCCCTGTGCCGGTCCTGATCATGTTTGGCCGCTCCGCATTTCCCAATCCGAGTGAGCCCTCCACCGAAGAAATAGAGCGCGTCAATCAGGCCTGGAAAACGCTCCTGATCCACCAGGATCCTTCGCTGCAGGCGACTTTTGAGCAGCATCCGGCATGGCAGCTGGTCAAGGGCACTCCGTTCCAGTTCCCTCAGCTGAACGCCGATGGAGGCCTTCCGAATACCTGGCAGCTCGTCGCGGACGGCTGGGGATTCGTGTTGCTCGACCCGGCCAGCGTTCAGGCCGATGATGGAGCCGGCCTCACCCGCGGCATCATTGGACTGGTGAATAAGGGCCAGCCACGCAAGCCGGAAGACTGGGGCGCCCTGCGCGCGTGGGGGTGGGGCGCGGGCCGCGCGCTCGATTATCTGGAAACCGATCCTGCCGTGGACGCGAAACACGTGGGCATCGAGGGCGTCTCGCGCTACGGAAAGGCAGCGCTGGTCACCATGGCCTTCGATCGACGTTTTGCGATGGTGCTGGTCGGCTCCTCGGGCAAGGGTGGAGCGACGCCGCTCCGCCGCAATTTCGGGGAAGCGGTCGAGAGCCTGACGGGTGGGGAGTATTACTGGATGGCGGGCAATTTCCTGAAGTATGGAGCTTCAAAAGCAACCTTCGGCAGCATGAATCCCGGTGACATTCCTGTCGATTCCAATGAGTTGATTGCGCTGTGCGCCCCGCGGCTCACATTTATCAGCTATGGTGTCCCGGCCAAAGGCGATGCGCGCTGGCTCGATCATGAGGGGAGTTTTATGGCTGCGGTCGATGCCAGCGGGGTGTTCGATTTGCTCGGCGCAAAGGGGCTGGGCGTCGAGGGCGATTACCACACCGCGAAGATGCCCCCTGTGAATGACGGGCTGCTGAGCGGCCAGCTTGCCTGGAGGCAACACGACGGCGGTCACACGGACGCGCCCAACATGAAGTACTTTATCGAGTGGGCCGATGGATTCATTGGTCACCATCCGCCGCAGTAGGAGCTGGGTTGCTG
>JBAUGH010000584.1:0-5480 GCA_049679565.1 Acidobacteriaceae bacterium | reverse complement strand
GCCCAGAAGCACGAACAGCAGCGCCTGCAGCAGCTTGAAGACGCCGATCGCGATACTCCACCGGTCGTGGGCCGAAGGGACGCGTGCGGATCGAAGCTGGAGGGAGGAAGTGGTCATAGCGCGCCGGCGCGCAGCGGTCCTCTTCGATCTTCCCACAATGGCCGTCGGGCCTACCACAACCGTTCGGGTCAGGGTTCGAACGAGGAGGGTGATTCCTGATCCGCCTAACCGGCCACCAGCCGGGGAGCGGGCCGCTTCAGATACGGCGCCAGCTTCTCCAGTGCCGCCTCCACGCTGATGCCGTGGCGCGCCCGCAGCGCATCCACCTTGCCGTGCTCGATAAAGCGGTCGGGCCAGCCGATCCGCACCACCGGGGTTTCGATCCCCATCTCGCTCAGCGTCTCCAGCACCGCGCTCCCGAATCCACCCATCAGCACATGGTCTTCAAAGGTGACCACCGCCGTGGCGCGCCGCGCGTACTGCGCGATCAGCTCCCGGTCCAGCGGCTTGATGAAGCGTGGATTGATGACCGCGGCAGAATAGCCCTGAGCTTCCAGCTCGCGCGCCAGATTCCGGGCCATCGGCAGCAGCGACCCCAGGCCCAGGATCGCGAAATCCTCGCCTTCCTGGACCACCTCGGCCCGCCCAATCTCCAGCGCGTGCGGCTTGTCCTTCGGCTTAGCGCCCGGCCCGATCCCACGCGGATAGCGGATCGCGCTCGGCCCCTCGTGCACCATCGCCGTCTGCATCATGTCCGCCAGCTCGTCCTCGTCGGTGGGCGCCATGTGGACGATATTCGGCACCCCGCGGAGGTAGGCGATGTCGAACAGCCCGTGATGCGTCGGCCCGTCGTCGCCGCTCAGCCCCGCCCGGTCCATGCAAAAGACCACCGGCAGATTCTGCAGGCAAACGTCGTGCACAATCGGATCGAAGGCCCGCTGCAGGAAGGTCGAGTAGATCGCGCAGTACGGCCTGAATCCCCGCGTGGCCATACCGGCCGCAAAGATAACCGCGTGCTCCTCGGCAATCCCCACATCGAAATATCGCTTCGGATGGTGTGGACGGAACAGGTCGAGCGCCGTGCCGTTCGGCATAGCTGCGGTGATCGCCACAATCTTCTCGTTCTCGTTGGCCAGCTTCACCAGCGTTTCGGCGAAGACTTCGGAATAGGTCTTCTGCCCCGCCGTCTCGGTCTTGCCCGTCTCCGGATCGTACGGCCCCAGGCCGTGAAACTTCTTCTGCTTATCGAGCGCCGGCTGGAAACCGCGGCCCTTCTGCGTGATGGCGTGGAGCAGCACGGGCCGATCCTGCTGCTTCAGGAACTTAAACGTCTCGATCAGCAGCCCGACGTTATGTCCGTCCACCGGCCCGTAGTAGGTCAGGCCAAATTCTTCAAACAGGAACGAGGGCCACAGCATGCCTTTGGCGGCTTCCTCGGCCCGCTTGACCACATTCAGCGCTCCGCGTCCGCCAATGCGCTCCAGCAGGCGGGCGGCGCTGCCGTGCAGCTGGCTCACGTGCTGGTTGGTGACAATCTTGTGCAGGTACTTGGCGATGGCGCCCACGTTGCGGTCGATCGACCACTCGTTGTCGTTCAGCACCACGATCAGCCGCCGGGTCTGATCGGCAATGTTGTTGAGCGCCTCAAAGGAGATGCCGTTGGTAAAGGCGGCATCGCCCGCCAGTGCGATCACGTGCTCGTTGCCCCCCGCCAGATCGCGGGCCACCGCCATGCCCAGCGCCGCCGACAGCGCCGTGCCCGCGTGCCCCGCTCCGTAGCAGTCGTGCTCGCTCTCGGTGCGCAGCATGAAACCGTTCAGCCCGCCCGGCTGGCGCATGGTGTCCAGCCGGTCGCAGCGCCCGGTCAGCATCTTGTGCACGTACGCCTGGTGGCTCACGTCGAACACAAACTTGTCCGCCGGCGTATCGAAGACGGTATGCAGGGCGAGCGTCAGTTCCACTACACCGAGGTTCGGACCGAGATGCCCCCCGGTCTTCGAGAGCGTAGTGATCAGGCGCTCGCGGATTTCCTGGGCCAGGATTTCCAGTTGCGGAAGCGACAGTTTCCGCAGGTCAGCAGGAGAGTGGATCGCGTCGAGGGTTTTACCCATGAGGTTCCAGAGGGGTCCGCCTGTTCAAACACCGGGAGAGCACGGACGGTTGTGCCGGAATCAAAAAAGACCCCACGGCGGGGCCTTCGCTCCGGAACATCCTCTGAGCAGTAAGTATACCGATTTTCGCTGCGGGCGCAGGATCGCCCCCGGGGGCGGCAGCACCTGGCGCAATCGTGCCAACGAACGGGCAGCGTGCAGGTTAGTCCACCGCCAGGCTGAGCTGGTGGCGCACGTCCGCGCCGCGCACCCAGAAGATCACATCGGTGGCGATGTTGGTGGCGTGGTCGGCGATCCGCTCCAGATTCCGCGAGATCAGAATGGCGGGCAGCGCCTGGTCGGCCGTCTCCGGCTTTTCCTGGATCACCCGGGTGAGGTCGGTAATCGCTACCCGGTTCATGCGATCGATCTCGTCGTCCATCTCCCGCACCGACTCGGCCAGCAGCGCGTCCCCGTCGAGCAGCGCCTGCAGCGCGCTGCGTATCATCCGCCCGGCAAAATCCGCCATCCCCGAGATGTCCACCGGCAGGTCGATCGGGTCCTCGTCCATCAGGTCCAGCGTGCGCACCGCGATGCTGACCGCCATGTCGCCGATGCGCTCCAGGTCGCCGTTGATCTTGATGACCGCGAGGATAAAGCGCAGGTCGATGGCCATGGGCTGCTCGCGGGAGAGCAGTTCGTACGCCATCTCATCCACTTCGCGCTGCGCGGTGTTGATGGCGGTTTCGTTCTCCCGCACGTACTGGCACAGGCCCGCATCCCGCTGCAGCCACGCATCCACCGCCGACTCCACCGCCTGCTGCGACAGCGCCGCCATGGCCAGAAGCTTGTCCTTCAGCTCGGCCAGCTGCAAATGAAAATGAATTCGCGGCACTTGGTCCTCCTGCTCTGACCGGTCCCAGACCTGAGATGCTGTTGCACCCTTCCAGGAGCCAATCCTCGTATTGTGCATCCGCGCAGGTGAATGTCCTGCAAATTTCCGCCGGGCGCGGTTACCAGGGTGAGTCGCAGCCCCCCTGCACCATCAGACGCATCCCGGTGCAAACAGGGTAGTCAGGCTAACGAATCGGCCGCGACCCGGGGTATCCCACCTCCGTCGCACCACGCGGACCCGAGGGTCAGGCAGAGCTTTTGAAGAAGGGCGACAGGCTACCGGCTGTTTCGCCCCAGTCTCCGCTCCGCTTCCTGCGCGGCCTCGTAAATCTGGTCGAACGAATCGACTGCGTACAGCACCTTCTGCTCCTCCGAAACCAGAAATTGCTGATCCAGCACCTGCTCGAGGTTGAAGTCCCGAATCTCCGGCTTGCCCTCGATCACATGCGTGGCTTCCCCGTGGGAAGAAATGAGCCCGCTGCCGTAGAGCTTCACCTTACCCTTCTGCCGGATTACCCCAAACTCCACCGTAAACCAGAAGAGCCGCCCCATCCGCTCCAGCTTGTCCTTGTCGTGCATCAGCCCGGCGCACACGCGCCCGTAGTGCTGGAGAAAATCGGCAAAGACGGGATGGGCGTGCATGGGCACATGCCCAAAGACGTCGTGAAAGATGTCCGGCTCCGGCGTGTACTCCATCGACTCGCGGCTGCGGATGTACGTCGTGGTCGGAAACTGCCGCGCCCCCAGCATCTCGAAAAACGCGTCCGGAGGCAGAAAGCCGCTCACCGGCGTGGCATTCCATCCGGTGCGCGGGCCCAGCCGCTTGTTCACGTCGGCAAGATTGGGAATGGTGTCCTCGCGCAGGCCGATCTGCTCAAAGCCGTTCAGATACTCCTCAGCGGCATGCTCGCGGAGCTGAGGCATGCGGCGGCGCACCAGCTCCGACCAGACCGCATGCTGCTCGTCCGTATAAGCGGACCATTTCTGCTCGATCAGATACGGCTCGGCGACGGTCAGCGGACCGCTCGCCCGCTTCCCTGTCTCCACTCCCGCAACCCCTGGCGGATTCATGCCCAACCACCCCCGGCAAAACGTATGAGAATGTCACCCCACCCGCAGAGATGTCAAGAAAAGGCTACTTCTGCCTTTTCGCAACCGGCACCGGCTTCGGCGCGGCCACCGACACCGGCGGCAGATCGTAAACCTCCACCGCCCCCTGGCGCAGGATCGCAAACCGCGTCCCGTCCGGCGACAGCGCCACGTTCTGCCCGGCGGTCAGCACTGGCGAGGCATTCCTGACCAGCACCAGCTTCCCGGTCTCGGTGTCGTAGACGCCGGCCAGCTGCGCGGTCACGTCCTCCGGATAAAGCGGCTCGAAGGCACTGATGGTGTGGTTCACCGCCACCGACTCGTACACAAAGCGGCTGCCGTTCTCCGCGTAGTCGAACCAGCCCCAGATGTAGCGATTCAGCCAGCGGTCCCGCCACAGCTCCCGGCCGTCGGTGGAGAGGGCGAGCACCGGGTGATCGTCCCCGTCGCCAAAGCAGCCGGTCATGAGCACCACCCGCGCGCTCAGCGGCTGCGCCGTCGGCCGGCAGGTGGACTGCATCTCCGCCACCAGCTTCGGCTCACCGTGAAACGGGACCTCCTGCATCACCCACGACGCCTGTTTCCTGCCCTCCAGCGTGCCCACGATGCCGTCCGGCATCAGCCCCATCATCACCGTGCGCTGCGCGTCGCTCACCGCCACGGCCTGCTTCGACCCCGACGGAACGATCAGGATTTTGACCGGCTTCTCGCCCTCGCTCATGGAGTAGCTCAGCGACGGCGGCCCGGCCGGCCGCTCGGTTCCCGGTTTGTCGGGCAGGTTGGTTTCCAGCACCGTCAAACTCCGGTCCGGCGAGATCTCCACCTCCCGCAACCCGTTGTTGAACGTCAGATACGGCTGGAGCCGCAGCGACGCGTCCGTCAGATACAGCGAATCCCGAACCCGAACCAGAAACTTTCCATCCGGATAAGGCCACAGATAGGCGCCCCGGTCGTACATCCGCCACTCCGTCTGGTTCACCACCTTGCCAGTCGTCAGATCCAGCACCACCGCCCGAATCTCCTGATCGTCGTCATCCGGGCGATCGAGCGGCGTCCTCTTCAGCAGGCCGGCGACCCGGAAGGTGAACAGCACGCGGTCGTTATCGAGGAAACCCAGGGTCGCCGAGGACATCCGATAGGTGAGATAGAAAGAGGACGGCGGCAGATAGCCGAGCGGTGCAACCTCAATCCTCACCGCAGGCTGCAGGTCCGGCGGGGCGGCAGGAGGCGCGGGTTTGCGCTGGCCGCTGCAAGCCGCGGCGGCCATCAGCCCGGCCAACGCCACCACCCCCGCCGCTCTCGACCTTGCCGCTCGCCCCATGGTGTCCTGCCTTCATTCTTCGCACTCCGGCGGCGGAAGAGCAACTGGTTCCGCGCATTATGATTTGACGGGGCGACGCATTGTGG
>JBAUGH010000583.1:0-17700 GCA_049679565.1 Acidobacteriaceae bacterium | reverse complement strand
GCGGCTATGAAAATGGCGGCCACCATGGCCGCCAATCGCGCCCGCCAGGAGAGGTCGCCGTCGGCGCCATGAAGATTCCCGACATCCTGGTCCTGCTGCTCTACCTCGCCGCTCTGGTCTTCATCGGAGCGCGCATGGCGCGCCGTCAGACCTCGACCAACGAATACTTCGTCGCCGGACGATCCATCCCCGGATGGGCCATGGGCCTCTCCCTCCTCGCCACCATCATCACCAGCGTCACCTTCATCGCCTATCCCGGCGCCGCTTATGCAGGCGACTGGTCCCTGCTCGTGCCCGGCATCATGTTCGTTGGCGTGTTGATCCTCTGCGGAAAAATCGTCGTCCCCTTCTTCCGCCACGTCGTCAGCATGAGCGCCTATGAGTACTTCGGCCTCCGCTTCGGCAGAGGCGTCCGCATGTACTCGTCCTTCGCTTTCGGTGTGGGCCACTTCTCCAAGATGGGATTTGTCTTCTACCTGCTGGCCCTCACTCTCGCCGCCATGACCGGCTGGCCCATCGATCACGTCATCCTCATCACTGCGGCCATCACCATCCTCTACACCGTTCTCGGCGGCATCGAAGCCGTTGTCTGGACCGATGTCCTTCAGGGCTTCGTTCTCTGGCTCGGCATCCTTGTCTCGCTCGGGTGTCTGCTCTTCCTTCCACCCCAGGGTCCCCACGCAGTTTTCTATGAGGCCTGGTCGCACCACAAGATGAGTCTCGGCAGCACCGCCCTCCGCCTCGACAAGCCCACCATCCTCGTGCTCGCCATCTACGGATTCTTCTTCTATCTGCAGAAATACACTGCCGACCAGACCGTGGTGCAGCGTTACCTCATTGCCCGCTCCGACCGCAGCGCCCTGCGCGGCATCGCCCTCGGCGCCGGCCTCTGTCTGCCGGTCTGGACCGCCTTCATGCTCATCGGGAGTCTTCTCTGGTCCTTCTACCGGCTCACTGGCGAGAAGATGCCGTCGTCCATTACCAGGGCGGACCAGGTCTTCCCCCACTTCCTCGTCACCCATCTCGCTCCCGGACTGGGTGGCCTCTTCGTCGCTGCTCTCGCCGGATCCGCCATGTCGATGCTCGCCTCCGACATGAACTGCCTCGCCCTGATCGGCGTCGAGGACTTCTACCGCTTCGCCCGCCCTCGCTCCACCGACCGCGAACGCCTCCGCGTCGGCCGCGCCGTCGTGGTTCTCAGCGGATGCGCCGCCGCCGCTCTGGCCCTCCGCCTCGCCCACACCCAGGGAACCGCGTTATCCCTCTACTACACCATCACTGCCATCGTCGCCGGCGGCCTCGCCGGACTCTTCCTGCTCGCCTTCCTCTTTCGTGGAGCCACCCGCGCAGGCGCGATCGCAGGCATCGTCGTCAGCCTCCTCTTCACTGTCTGGGCCACCCTCACCGCCGGCCGCGGCGCTCCCTGGTTCGGCCGCTTTCGATTCCCCTGGCACGACTACATGATCGGCGCCATCGGACACGTCGTCCTGCTGCTGGTCGGCCTCCTCTTCAGCTACCTTTGGCCGGGCTCCCGCCCTCGCGCCCCTGAAAAAACTCTCTGGGGTTGGCTCGCGCAGTCGCACACCACCCCCGCATCCGTCACAATGTCTCAACCCCACTCGTATGCTGGCTCGGAGCATTCATGAACCGTCTTCATCAGGCCATCGCCCGCAATCAGGGCAAACCGCTGCTCGGCGCAGCCCTGTACTTTTACGATCCCATCTTTCTCGAGATCGCCGCCCACATGGGCTTCCAGGTTGTCTGGATCGAGATGGAGCACGCCGCCATCTCTTTCGCCGAAGCTGCCGACCTCTGCCGCATGGCCGCCGGCACCGGCATGCTCACCATGATCCGCATTCCCGACAGCCGCCGCGAAAGCGTGCTCAAGGCTGCCGAATGTGGCCCGGATATCATCGACATCCCCATGGCCGACTCCATCGAACAGGTCGCTAATTTGGTCCGCTTCGCGCGGTTTGCCCCCCAGGGCAATCGCGGCTTCTTCAGCGTCTCGCGTGCGCTCCGCTACGGCATCGTGCCCAGCGTTCCCGACGAGCAACAGAAGCTAAATACCGAGCTCAGCCTGCTTGCTCAGATCGAAACCGAAGCCGCCCTGCAGCGCGTCGAGGAACTCGCCTCCATTCCCGAAGTCGACATCTTCATCGGTCCCTCCGATCTCGCCGCCAGCCTCGGCCTGCCCGGTCAAACCACCCACCCCCGCCTGCTCAAAGCTTTTGAGACGATCGTCCGCACCGCGCGCGCTCACAACAAGAAGATCATCACCGCCTGCGCCCCCTCCGACTTCATCCACTGGGTCCGCCTCGGCGTCGATCTCCTCTTCTGTACCAATGACATCGTTTGCCTGAAGACCGGCGCCCAGCTCGCTCTAACCGCCGCCGTCGAGGCCATCGAACAGGCCGCGCCCCAATTGCACACGGAGATATAGGTGTCCTCTGCATCGGCTCCTTCTCCTGCATTCGCCGCGATCGAATCTTCTCATTCGCCGCATCGGACCGTCGTGTTGCATCAGCCCCGGCGCCTCGTCTTCGGCTGCGGATCGCTCGCCGATTGCATTGCCTATCTGATCCAACTCCGCCCCAGCCACCTGCATATCCTCGTCTCCCGGGCCGTGCTTCCCGCGGCGGCTCGTGTGCAGTCCGTCCTCGCCGCCGAAGGCATCGCCGTGTCCACCCAACAGCGCGGCTCCTCCGCCGAGCCCACCATCGCGGATTTTTATTCCGCTCTCCGCGTCGCCCAGCAGCATCACGCCGATTGCGTCCTTGGCATCGGCGGCGGCAGCGTCCTCGATCTCAGTAAGCTGGTCGCGGCCTTCCTCAACACCTCGCAAACCGTCGAGGAAACCTTCGGCATCGGCCTTCTTCAGGGCCGTTCCTGCCACCTCGTCTGCATGCCGGCCACCGCTGGCACCGGCAGCGAAGTCTCACCCAACGCCATCCTCCTCGATGAAACTGCGAAGCTGAAAAAGGGTGTCGTCAGCCCCTTCCTCGTTCCCGACGCCACCTTCATCGATCCCGAGCTCACCCTCAGCATGCCTCGCGAGGTGACCGCCGCCACCGGCCTCGATGCCCTCGCGCATTGCGTGGAAGCCTGCACGAATCGCTTCGCTCATCCCCTCGTCGACCCCTATGCGCTCGAGGGCATTCGCCTCGCCGCCCGCTTTCTCCAGCGCGCCGTCGAAGGCCCCGGCGACCTCGAAGCCCGCGAAGCCATGTCCCGAGCCAGCCTGTACGGCGGCCTCTGCCTCGGTCCGGTCAACACCGCAGCCGCGCATGCGCTCGCCTATCCCCTCGGCGGCGAGTACCACATCGCCCACGGCATCTCCGTCGCGCTGCTGCTGCCCCACGTCTTTCGCTTCAATGCGCCCGCGAGTCCCGAACGCCACGCTGCCGTCGCTCTGGCGCTCGGAGGTAAGCCCCAGGCGGACGATCGTGCCACCGCCGAAGCCGGAGCTGCATGCCTCGCCGGTCTTCTGCGGGCTTCCGGCCTCAGCACCTGCCTCCGCGACTATGGCGTCGACGCCCAGGCCATTCCTGCCATGGCCGCTGCCGCGATGAAGGTGACCCGCCTGCTTCAGAACAATCCGCGCCCCATCACCGAAGGCGATTGTGTTCAAATTTATACTCAGGCTTTCGATAACTACGATTTCTGAACATTCCGGATGGAAGACGCTGCCATGAAAAGTACGATTTCCAAAAAAGAAGCGAAGCAAAAGGGAAGCCGCGCTGAATCGGCCTCGCGCCGCCGCCGCCCCAAGTGGTCGGTTGCCGGTTCTCACGCCGTGCCTGCCGGGCAGGAAGGCCCCTACTTCCTCCGCACCATCTCCCGTGCGCTCGACGTTCTCGAGGCCTTCGACGACCAGCACGTCCATCTCAGCCTCCAGGATTTGAGCCAGATCGTCGGCGTCCCCGGCTCCTCCCTCTTCCGCATGCTCGTCACCCTGCAGAGCCGCAATTACCTCCAGCAAAGCGACGACGGCTCCTATCACCTCACTCCGAAAGTTCTCCATGGACGCCTTTACGAGCAGGCGGAACAATTCCGCCGCCTTGTCCGGCCCGAGCTCCAGGTCCTCGCCAGCCAGTTCAACGAGAACGCCAGTCTCGCCTACCTCTTCGGCGATCACATCCAGGTCATCGATTCCGTGGACAGCCTCCACGAGTTCCGCATCACCAACCGCCGCGGCCGCGTTCTCCCTCCCCATTGCAGCGCCATGGGCAAGGCTATCGCCGCCTTCCAGCCGCGCGAAGACAGCGACCGCATCCTTGAAGCCTACGGCCTCACCGCCCGAACCCAGCACTCCATCTGCGATCGCCGCAACCTGGCTGCGCATTTCGTGCAGGTTCGCGACGGCGGCATCGCCTATGACCGCGAGGAGTCCACCCTCGGAGGCATCTGCATCGCGTCTGCCATTCACACCGGCGGCAATCGCGTCATGGCCGCCATCAGCGTCTCCACTCCCGTGGCCCGCATGACCACCGAGCGCGAAAAGGAAATCGTGGTCTCGGTCGGCCAGACCGCGCGCCGCATCGAGGTGCTGCTGCAATCCAGGACTGACCAGAACTCCGACGGGCAAAGCCGCAGCGGGCAGTAACCTTCGCCCTTTCCCTCCGCCTGCGCCCCTGTGCCCCGGCGCGAGCCCCTGCCTCATTCCCCCCGCAGCCGCAACCTCCCATTGCCATCGGAAGGCCCGGTGTTGCGTGTTGACGCGATCCGCAAAAATGAAAATTAAATATCAAATGTAAAAATTGCTATTGACAATCGCGGATTCCATTCTTTATCTTCACCCCGATTCGCGATGGAGCCCCGGCGGACCTCTGTGCGCACTTCAGGTCGCTGAGAAAACACAGCCGCAGGCCTTCGCGAAATCGCTTTCCTGGCAGGGAGGACAGTATGGGACGGAGATGGTTGGGGTTCGCAGTTGTGCTGCTTGTCGGCTGCTGGTCAGTCGCGGCGCACGCGCAGTTTTCAAGCAACCTGCAGGGCGTGGTCGCTGATACCTCGGGAGCTGTGGTGCCCGGCGCGCACGTCACCCTGCGCAACCTCCAGACCAGTGTGAGCCTTTCCACTGCCTCCGACTCCAGCGGCGACTTTCGCTTCGTCAGCGTGGCCCCCGGTTCCTATGAGGTCACCACCCAGGCCAATGGCTTCGCGGTCCACAAAGTCACCATTGAACTCGAAACCGACCAGACCCAGAACCTCACCGTAACTCTGAACGTCTCCACCCAGAGTCAGACCGTTCAGGTCACCGACGTCGCGCCTGTTCTCGATACCGCCGAGACGCGCAACCAGCTCACCATCCAGACCAACGAGCTGGAATCGCTGCCCCTGCCCGGCCGCGATCAGCTTGGACTCGTGACCCTCGCTCCCGGCGTCACCGGCCTCGGCGTCATCGGCAGCGGCGGCAACGGCCAGACCACCGACAACTACGCCGCCGAAACTCAGGTGACAGCCAGCGCCAACGGCCGCAGCAGCGTCGGCAACATGTTTGTCGTCGACGGCCTCGACATCACCAGCAACATCACTCCCGGCGTGCTCAACCTCGTTCCTAATCCCGACACCATCCAGGAAGCTACCGTCCAGGTCAACACCTTCGACGTCGAATACGGCCGCAGCAGTTCCATCGTGGAAGTCATGACCACCCGCTCCGGCGGCGACCAGTATCACTTCCTTGCCAGCGACTACTACACCGCCAACTGGCTTACCGCTCGCACCGAATTCCAGCCCTCGCAAAGCTTCAACATGCTGCCCTTCCACTCCAGCAACATGTCGGCAACCCTCGGCGGTCCCATCCCGTTCCTCAAGCGTACCTACTTCTTCACCGGTTGGGAGCCGCTCCTTTCCTCCACCCAGTCCGCCTCCCAGATCACAGTCGAGGATCCGCAGTTCACCACCTGGGCCCAGGCCAACTGGCCCAACTCCGTCGGCGTAGCCCTCCTCGCTAAATACCCCTCGGTGAATGTTGCCCGCACCGGCGTCGCTTCCACCGGTGCCTCGCTTTTCAAGACCTCATGCGGGACCGCCGCCGCGGCAAACATCCCCTGCTCGCTGCCCGTCGTTGATAACGGCGTTTTCAACGCGACTAACTACCGCAATGCCCTGCAGTACAACATCCGCCTCGATAAGTACTTCAGCAAAGATCGCATGTACGCCAACTACTACCGGACCAGCCTCTACACCGGCGGTCCTTCGGTTCGCGTGGACCACGGCGCCCCGCAGCAATATCTCGTGCGCTCCATCCAGGGCAACGAGACCCATACCTTCAGCGATCACTGGCTCAACGAGGCCGCCTTCGGTTTCCTCCGCATGGACGGCCTCATCGATCCTTCCGGTCCCTTCCACATCCCCATCATCTCGGTGTCCTCCGCCTGGGGTACCCAGCTTGGTGTCAGCAAGGCGCATGAGAATTACGTCCAGCACCACTTCGTCTGGAAAGACGACGTGAACTGGGTCCACGGACCTCACGACATCAAGTTCGGCTACGAAGGCTTTCACGGCGACAACCTCACCTACTTCGGGCAGTGGTACTCGCAGCCGAACTACTCCTTCCAGAACCTCGCCGCTTTCGTCCAGGATCAGATCTATCAGGAGACCGGCGTCGCCTATAACCTGCTCACCGGCCAGCAGGCCGGCCTTGCCGGTGGCAGTTTCCAGTTCAATGGCAGCACCTTCGGCCTGTTTGCTCAGGACAACTGGAAGGTTAACCGCCGGCTCACCCTCACCTACGGCCTGCGCTGGGACGACTTCGGCAACCCCAGCCCCGAGAACGGCTCGGTCGAAGCGAACTTCTTCCTCGGACAGGGCTCAACCATCCCCGAGCAGATCGCCAGTGGATCGGTCAAACAGGTGAAGAGCGCATTCAACAACACTCCGACCGCGTGGAGCCCGCGCATCGGCGCCGCATGGGATATCACCGGCAACGCCAAATGGCTCCTTCACGGCGGATTCGGCCTCTACCATGACTGGATCACCCTCGGGAACGTGCAGAACGAGTTCGGCAACCCTCCCGCGCCCGCCACCGTCACCTTCCAGACCAACACCAGCGGCGCGCAGCCCATTTACAGCGTCGGCACAAGTGATACGTATCCCTTTGGATTTACCTATCCCAGCTTTGCCGGTTACACGCTTAATGCCCAGGGCGGCATCACCGGCCAGCAGATCAGCATCGCCGGCAACGATCCCAACCTGAAAGCCTCGAATACCATGAACTACACCGCGACCATCGAGCGCGGCCTCGGGCATGACTACTCGATCGCCGCCGGCTATTCAGGATCGCACTCCAACAACCTGTTTACCGACTTCGGCGGCCACACCACCAACGCCTACTACGGCCAGGACGTCAATAACTTCCCCGGTAGCCTCATCCAGAACAATGGCAAGCTGGTGCGCCTCAATACCAGCTTCGGCACCATTCGTTATACAGTCAACGGACCCACCGCCACTTACAACGCCTTCATCGCCGAATTCAAGGGCCGTTTCCTGCGCAACGGCTTCATCGACACCTCCTACACCCGCTCCGTCTCAAAGGACGACGCCGGATCTTATCCCACGCCACCGTCCAACTCCGGCAACTACAGCCAGTACTACGCGCCCTCCAACTGGGACGTGCCCAACCGGCTGTCCTTTGAAGCCAGCTACGAATTGCCCCACCTGCACAGCGGCCCCGGCTATCTGCGGACCGCCCTCAATGGATGGAAGCCCAGCGCCATCACCATCCTCCAGAGCGGTCAGCCGTTCACCGTGCTGAACGGCGCCGCTTACAACCCCGTCAACGCCAGCTTCCCGCTCGGCGGCGACTACAACTCCGACGGAACCAACAGCGACCTGCCCAACATCCCCAGCTACGGCTATAAGATTCCCACCGATCGCAATCACCAGCTGGGGCGTAACAGCAATCTGACCCCGATCCCCGCCACTACCAGCGGCACGCCTACTCCAGGCTACACCGGCGTCTTCAATTACCTCACTGACTTTTCCGCCCCTGCCAATTATTACGGGCCCACCGGAACGCCCACCGAGGGTAACGAATCCATCAACGGCTATCGCAGCCCCGGATACGCCAACACCGATTTCTCCATGCTCAAGAACACCCGTATCGCCGAGCGCTACAATTTCCAGCTCCGCCTCGATATGTTTAACCTCTTCAACCGCGCCAGCCTGGGCGGAATCAGCGGCAGCACCACCAGTTCCACCTTCGGCAAGGCCACCAGCCAGTACAACGCGCGTTTCCTGCAATTGGGCGCGAAGTTCGAGTTTTAGCCTCCCATCGCGGCCGTGCGGGCCAACCGCTCGCACGGCCCCCTTTTTCCCGCCTCGAGCACGCGCAGGCGTCACAGCCATCGCTGCCAGGAGAAGCCGGGGAGACAGCGTGGGTGCATTCATGCGCACGCATCATCCGCTCTCTGCCGATGCTGGTCAGAAACGCAGCAGGTAAGAAACCTTCATGTACAGGTTCTTCCCGTCGTTCATCAGCGAAGAGTAGGTCGGCGCCAGCACCGGCTCGCTCGGATTGCACATCCCATCCTCTTCCCGCGTGCACAAGGCGCGGTCCAGATTCGCGAAGTTCCCGATGTACCCCAGATACACCGCCGTCCCCGGATGCGGCATATACGTAAACAGCGCGTCCGCAAACAGCGTCTTTGAATTCGTCGCGTCCGTGTAGGTGGGATTCGGCAGTGTCGCAATGTACTGCCCGATCAGATTGAACGACACCGCTTTTGTCAGCTGGTAGTTCCACCGCGAGATCAGTTCGTGGTTGTCGTACACCACGTTGCCACTCCCTGGATTCGTGAAGTGCGTGTAGACATAGCTGTTCTGCAAATCCAGCGAGCCCGACGGCTTTACCTCGACGTTCAGGCTCGGCGACGATACATCCACCGGACTCGGCCCCTGATTGCCAGGCGGGGAATAGTTGATCGCCGTTCCCTGCAGGTACCCGCCTCCCACCGCCAGATACGGCACCGGCGACGTGTAGAAGTTCAGTCCCGCCTGATCGCTGTGATACTCGACATTCCCCGGCAGAGCCGAATAGTCGATCGGCCGCAGCCGGTCCTGCCCCATCTGCACCCACCCCGACAGCGAAGTTCTTCCCTTGAACGTCACGCTGTACGAAGGATTCAAATAGTAGTCCAGCGGCAATCCCGTGTGGTCCCAGATCCGCTCGGTATAAAGGCTCGGCCCGTGTGACAGGATCGGCCCGCTCGACGGCCGGAATGTGTACCCTATCGCCCCGTCCGGCTCCCGCGTATCCGGCCGCCGGAAGAACCCCGTGTCGGTGACGAACCCCGCCGAAGTATCGCTGTACGCCGTCCACCAGCTCCAGTGCAGGTCGCTGTAGCTTACCTGCTGGTAATACGCCTGGCCGCTGCACGTCAGCGCGTAGTTTTCGCACTCCTGTTCGCCCGGCGTATCGTTGCTCAGATTGTGTGTCTGTGAGGTTACTGCCTGGCCGGTCACCGTCCAGCCCTTGCCCATCCGCGCCCGATAGTCGAATCCGCCCGCGCGGTTGAACGAGCCCACGTATTCCCGGTCCGCGTAGATCAGCCCCACGTCCGAGAGCTTGCCGATATCCCGGTTCACCCGCACCGCGTAGAACTCCGCCCGCTGGTTCGCGTTGGGATCGCTCGCCGGCACCAGCTGCCCCGGGCTGCGGTCGTCCACCCCCAGTACCCCCATCGCCCACGGGCCCAGCTTGCCCGTCAGCCGCGCCCCGAACTGCGGCTTCACGATGTTGTTCGTGTAGTACAGGCTGATCGGCGTCTGGAAATAGCTGCTGTTCTCGATGAAGAACGGCCGCACCTCCGCATAATAAGGAGGAAATCGCTGGTTCGGCGTTGCCGGGTTGTCGATCCCGACCTGGCTGAAATCCGGATTCACCGTCGTGTCCAGTACCAGACTGTTGTGCAGGATGAACTTCGCATCCAGCCCGGCGTAGGCCTGAAAGGGCTCATCATCGAAGAATGGATTGACCGGATCGACCGAGTTCAGCTGTCGCATATTCCGCCCCAGCGAGTACGGCTGCAGCTGCACGTTCTGCCCGCGCTCGATATCGCTGAACCCCTCCACTTCCGTCTCCTGCGTTAGACGGCCCGCGATGTCGTGATTCATCCTCGGCCAGTAGTCCGACTCGTTGGTGTGCGAGATGTTGCGTCCCAGAATCATCCCCCAGGTCCGCATCTCGCCCGGATCCGCTTTCGCGAAATACAGGCTGGCGAAGGGAATGCGGAACAGCACTACGTACCCCCTCGGCGTGCGCTTCCCCCACGTGTCCCACACCGTGTCGAACGAAAAATCGTAGCCCGTCTGCTCGCTGTAAAGCGCATCCGACTCGATCCCCAGCGGATTGCTCTGGAAGAAAAACGCCCGCCGCTGGTCGTGGAACGTGTCCAGCATCAGGAACACGTCGTCGTCGTCCCCCGGCGCGTCCCGCGCCAGCATATGCGACCGGATCAGCGCCGGCGTGGTATCCGTACAGACGAACGCGGCAAAAAAGGCGTCGTGGGTATACCCCAGGTAAGCAACCGTGTTTTCCGAAGGCCGGCTCCCGTCCTCCGGATACCGCTCGACAAAACTGTCCACCCGCAGCATCCTGCCCGCTTCTTCCGTCTCCGGCGTCAGAAAGTCGCTTAGCTTCGGCTCCATCGCCAGTCGCGGAATCCGTACCACTCCCGCCTGCCGAACCGGCGACACCCCCGCTCCGCGCGGCTTTGCCGGCATGGCTCCAGCATCCGCAACCCCTGCCGCGCGCGCCGTCCCGCCGATCAGCAGGCTGACCAGCAGGAGAGAGAATTGCGTGAAAAACCTGCGCTGCATGGACTCCAGGTCGGGCAGAAAAAAGCATGGAAGCGCGGCCGCCTCCAAAAGCACGATCCTCTTTCTTTATATCGCAGGTTTCATGGGGTGGAAGCGCCGCCTCCCCGGCTGAGCCTCTGCCCCGCCTCCAGGATGAAACGCCAGTCAAAACGGAACCGGTTTCCCCAGATCGCCGCGGGTCCGCCGGAGTCCCTAATCTCCTGCGATCACCGATGGGCTGGTCGTCCGGGAGGGGGGAAGTTTCGTCGGCCGCGCAGAATTCTTCTCTGCGTACATCCGCCGGTCCGCGATGATGCACAGCTCTTCACCCGCGGTCGCGTCTTCCGGGAAAATTGCGATGCCTATGCTGGCCGCCGTGAACACGATTTGGTCGCCCAGGTCCACCGGCTCATCCAGCAGCCGCACCAGCGCTTCGCCCACCTGCTCGGCAGCTTCGCGCGTAATTGGCTCCTCCAGAATCAACGCGAACTCGTCGCCCCCGGTCCGCGCCAGCGTGTCCGAACGTCGCACCCGTCCCGCAAAGATTGCACCCACGCGCTGCAACAGCAGATCCCCAACGTGATGTCCAGCCGTGTCGTTCACCGTCTTGAAATTATCCAGATCGATCAGCAGCAGAGCCGCGCGCGACTGCGTCCGCCGCGCCCGTTCCAGCGCTCCGATCAGCCGGTCCTGGAACAACCGCCGGTTGGGCAGCCCCGTCAGTTCGTCGTGCAGCGCCAGATACTGGTTGTGCCGGATCTGATCCTCCAGCACCAGCAGGATCATGCCCACCGCCGCTACATACTTGGGCAGATTCCATACCTCGCTCTGCACCTGCAGAGACGGCCACGCGATCGCCAGCATCGGCGCCACCACAAAGACCGCCGACCAGAAAAAAAATCCGGAGATGGTGATCAGCGCCCCCGCCGTCGGCCGCCGGTAGCTGTACCAGAAGTGAATCGTGCAGCCCAGGAAAACCGCAAACAGCACCGCGTTCAGCGCCAGCTCCGCCCCGTTGCCCGGCCGCCGCTGAAAAGCCAGCAAGAAGATCGACAGGTCCAGATACAGGAAAATCACTGTCCATCGCAGCGTGTGGAAAAACCACCGCATCGTGATCAGCGCAACCGCCAGCGGCGTCACACCGAACAGTATGGCGGCCGCCACCAGCATCCACGATGTGTTCGGCACGAGCGACAGCAGCGTGATATACACCGTGTTCGTTGTCAGCAAAGCCGTCAGCATCCACCGGCTCGAACTCTCGTTCCGGTAGGGTACCGATGCCCACATGAACAGCACCCCCGCCCACGTCAGCGACGCCAACCCCACGATCACGGCCAGCGTGCCCCCAATCCCGGGCGCCTGGGCGAACATGAACGCCCCGAAATGCAGCGCAATCATGATCCAGCCCGTCAGCCACACGCCTCCGCTGGCGCTGCGGCTGCGGCGAGCCACAGAGCCAAAGGCGCATGTCAGCAGCGCCACAGCTCCCAGGTCGGGTAGCTTGCTCCAATCGACCACGGATGCTCACCTCGTTCGGTTCAGCGGCTCTTTATCTAGCTTTCGACAATCTTGGCGCTCTGGGTATAACCCTTTGGTAGCAGAGCGGTTACCGCTGCGGACGTCCCCCTGCCCCCCTTGCGTGCCCCCGCTTACCGCCCTCCTCGAACCCGCCTTGCCGCCCGGCGGTCACTCTCCCGCGTGGAACCCCTTACAAGCCCCGGTTCATGCGGGTTCCGCTCAAGCCGCTGCCCGGAACCCGCTGGGAAACGGCAACCTCATGGCTTTGGTCGGAAGGTGAGTTGCACGTAGCCCGCACGCTCAATGCCGATGGGCGGCTGCGTGGGATCGCCGGTGCCCCATTCCAGATGATGCGGCTGCAGCAGGTTCTGGCCCGTCGCCTCCAGCACGAAGTTGCGCCCGATGTCCTTCGCCACATGCAGGTCCAGGGTTATATAGGCGGGCACCTTCTGCGCGGGAAGCGCGCTGGCATACCGGATCATCGGGTCGAACTCGACCCGCCACGGAAGATCGATCAGCGACTGAGCAAAAACACTGTGCTTCGCCGTCGAGTGCTCGTATGTGTTCACCGAACCGGTGGAGCTGATATCCGATGTGGGCCCGCTGGCCGAGAATGCGGAGTTGAGATACGAATAGCCCGCGTTCACCTGCCACCCGGGAAGGATCGCAACCTGAGGCGCAATCTCAAACCCATTCGTCGCCCCCGCAATCTGGTTCTCATACTCGATCCCGATGGTGGTGATCCCCCCTGCAGCCGTCACCGCAGGCGCGCTGAAGCTCTGCAGATTGGAGTATTGGTTCCAGAACGCCGACACATCGCAGTACACGCGGTCCCTCAGCAGACCCCGGTAACCGGCCTCATATCCGATCACGTCCTCCGATTTGAAATGCGGGTTGCCCGTCAGTTGCACGTAGACGCTCGGTCCGCCCCCGCGCAGCAGGAAGCCTTCTTCGAGGTCGGATGGGGTTGTCACCGCCCGGGTGATCCCGCCCCACAGCGCCTGGTGCGCGGCGATCGACCACAGCAGCCGGGCAGAAGGCTGCAGGTCGAAACCGCTGTAGTTGTTCTCCTCCAGTTTGGCCCCCACCGTCGCCTTCACCCGAGCCCCCAGGTCGACCGCGTCCTGCACAAACCCCGTATAGATATGATCGGTATTCTCGGCCGGGTTCAGGTTCTCCAGCGTCGGATAGCGCGAAAGAATGTGGTACGGGCTCCAGCGAAGCCCGCCCCCGTAACTGAACTCGTTGTGCTGCTGGATGTGGAAGTGTTGCAGAAAATCGATGTCGATGGTGTTGCGCGACTCCCCCAGAGGAGTGTTCGTGCGCAGCGTGCGGTCGACGTACGCCTGAAGGTAGAGACCATCGCCGTTATCCTGCTCGTGCTCCCATCGGAAGTTGAGATCGCCCCCCGAGGTCTCGTCGTACACCGGCGACGTGCCGATGATGTGCGGCGAATCGCCCCGGTACGCCTCACCTTCCACGAACCACGTATTCGCGCCCCAGTGTTCGCCGCCCCGGAAGCCCACCCGTTCCTGATGCCAGCTGTCGTCGTTGATCCCGTCCACGTGATATTCGTGTTCGCGCTCGAACCCCCGCCCATAAAAGCGAAAGTTGAACTTTCCCGCGGAGGATCCGATCTGCAGCGTATCCACCGTGTGGTCCTCCGTGCCGGCCAGCCCGCTGGCCATCACCCCATGCGTTTCAGACGCAGATTTAGTGATGATGTTGATCACCCCGTTCGCCGCGTTCGGCCCCCAGATCGTTCCTCCCGGTCCGCGGATCACTTCGATGTGGTCGATGTCCCGCAGCGGCAGATCGAGTACGTCCCAGTACACCCCGGCGAACAGCGGGGTGTACACGCTGCGCCCGTCCACCAGCACCAGCACCGACTTGGAGAAATTGTTTTCCAGCCCCCGAATTCCCACCGCCCACGTCGTCGCGCTGATGCGCCCCACTTCCACGCCCGGTACCAGACGCAGCGCGTCCGCCACCGTGGTCGCCCCCGAGCGCAGAATCTGTGCCAGCGGCAACACGTAGACCGCCGCCGGAGTATCCCATAGTTCAGTGGGCGTCTTGTTGAAGGTGGTGACTTTGATGTTGCCCAGCTGCTGCAGGCTTAGCTGCCGCAACTGCTGAACCGACGCGCCCGAGTCCGGCGCGGCGCTGCCCGTCTGGCTTGCATGGCACCCCGCCGAAGCGGCCAGAAGCAGAGGAACGACGAACCATCGATATCCGCATCCCCGCCCCGTAGTGGACGCACGAGAGCTGGTTGCGCCGCCGTCGGGAATTCCCTCCCCGCGGTCGCTCATCGACGGTTCAGTTCGTGCTCTGATCATGGACGCGAGCCAAGGCATGCGCAAAAGTGCGACAAGGGGGGCGTCCATGAGAAGCGCGATTCAGCCGCGGGGTTGCCCGGGGAAAAGGACTTCTCGTCCCGGATACTTCTGGCTCCCCCCCGCCCCCAGCTGCCTCTAGATATCCAGGTTTTTTACATCCAGCGCGTTATCTTCGATAAACTTTCGCCGCGCCTCGACGTCTTCGCCCATCAGCGTAGTGAAGATCGTCTCCGTCTCCGCAATGTCCTCAAGCTTCACGCTCAGCAGCGTCCGCCGCTCGGGATCCATTGTCGTCTCCCATAGCTGGGTTGCCGTCATCTCCCCCAGCCCCTTGTATCGCTGCACCTGGTAGTCCCGCCGCCCCTGCTCGATTACGTACTCGAACAGCTCTCGCGGCGTCTGCTTCTCCACCGGCTCCTGCGCGGCCTTGGCCGGCTTCTTCCCCGGCTTGCTCGTCTCACTTGCGCCCGGAACCTCGTTCGCAGCTTCGCCTTCGACCGTTTCCTCGGTCGCCGCCGCAGCTTTTCCCGCGTACTCCACCACAAACGGAGGTTCCAGCAGCTCTTTGATCTGCGCGTGCTTCGCCATCATCTGCCGGTACTCCGGCGTCGATGCCAGCGGCCAGTCGATCCGCCGCTCCGCCCCCTGCGCATCCGTATAGCTCAGCGACCAGGTCTGGTGCTCCTCGTCCTGTACCGGCGCATGCAGCGCCTTGAACTGGTACTTCTTCTGGATCTTCTCCAGGCCGTTATACAGCCCATCGAGCTTCGTCTTGTTCTCGAAGTCTGCCCGCTTCGTCAGTTCCGCCTTCGCCAGCAGCATTGTCACTTCTTCGTTGCGCAGCCGCTTGTTCACCTTATCGAAGAAGCCCTGGTAATCGTTCAGCTGCCCCATGAACTTCGTCAGCGCCGGTCCCTCGATCCTGGCTGCGCCTTCGCCGTAGCGGATGGTCATTCCCTCCGCCGCCCGCTTCACCATCACCCGCACGAACTCGCGGTCGTCCTTGATGTACTGCTCGAATCGCCCCTTCTTGATCTTGTAAAGCGGCGGCTGCGCAATATACACGTTCCCCCGCTTGATCAGCTCCTGCATGTGGCGGAAGAAAAACGTCAGCAGCAGCGTCCGGATATGCGATCCGTCCACGTCCGCGTCCGTCATCAGGATGATCTTCCCGTAACGCAGCTTGAGCGCGTCGAAGTCGTCCTTGCCGATGCCCGTCCCCAGCGCCGTAATCATGGCGCGAATTTCCTCGTGCCCCAGCATCTTGTCGTAGCGCGCCTTCTCCACGTTCAGGATCTTCCCCTTCAGCGGCAGAATCGCCTGGAACTTCCGGTCCCGCCCCTGCTTTGCCGTCCCGCCGGCCGATTCGCCCTCCACCAGATACAGCTCGCACCGTCCCGGATCGCGCTCGCTGCAGTCCGCCAGCTTGCCCGGCAGCCCGCCCCCATCCAGCGCGCCCTTCCTCCGCGTCAGATCGCGCGCTTTTCTTGCCGCTTCCCGCGCCCGCGCCGCCTCAATCGCCTTGTTGATGATCTTGCGCGCCACCGGCGGATTCTGCTCCAGATATCCGCCCAGCTTCTCGTTCACCAGCGCCTGCACCGTTCCCGCGATGTCCGAGTTCAGCTTGCCCTTGGTCTGCCCTTCGAACTGCGGCTGCGGCAGCTTTACGCTTACCACCGCCACCAGCCCTTCGCGCACATCGTCGCCCGACAGGTTCTCCTTCACGTCCTTGAACAGACCCATCTGCTGCCCGATATAGTTCACCGTCCGCGTCAGCGCCGTCCGGAATCCCGACAGATGCGTCCCGCCATCCACCGTGTTGATGTTGTTCGCGAAGCAGAACACCGTCTCCGAATAGCTGTCGTTGTACTGCAGCGCGATCTCCATATCCACCCCATCGCGCAGCCCTTCCATCACGATCGGCTTGTCGTGCAGCGTCTGCTTGCCGCGGTTCAGATGCCTGATGAACTCCGCAATCCCGCCCGCGTATTTGAACTCTGCCTTCTTCGCCTCGCCCGTCTTCGGATCCGTCACCCGCTCGTCGGTCAGCGTAATCGTCAGCCCCTTGTTCAGGAAGGCCAACTCCCGCAACCGCTGCGCCAGCGTGTCGTAGTTGTACTCGGTCACCGCAAAAATCGACTTGTCCGGCAGAAAATGAACCTTCGTTCCCCGCCGCTTCGACGTCCCCGTCTGCTTCAGCTTCGACGTCGGAATGCCTTTCGAGTAGCTCTGCTCGTACGTGTGGCTCGGCTCATCCGGCTTTGCCGGCCGCCAGATCTCCACGTCGAACTCCTCGCTCAGCGCGTTCACGCAGCTCACACCTACCCCGTGCAGCCCGCCGCTCACCTTGTAGTTCGAAGTGTCGAACTTGCCTCCCGCGTGCAGCTTCGTCAGCACCACCTGCACCGCCGGCATCTTCTCCCCGTTGTCCAGCGTCATCTCGTCCACCGGAATCCCGCGCCCGTCATCGGTCACCGTGATCGAGTTATCGTCGTGGATCGTTACCTCGACTTTCGTTGCGTACCCGGCCAGCGCCTCGTCCACCGAGTTGTCCACCACTTCGTACACCAGGTGGTGCAGGCCCATCTCGCCTGTCGATCCGATATACATTGCCGGCCGCAGCCGCACCGCTTCCAGGCCTTCGAGCACCTTGATGTTCTCGCCGGTATACGAGCCATTGCCCGAGCCGTTCTCGCCCTGGTTCTTGCCAGGCTTGCCGCTCGTGGGAATCGCGCCTTCCGTGGGTGTGATCTCTTTCGTCGCCATGCAACTCCGGTGGTAAAGGGGGTAAAGGTTGTCATCCTGAGTTCGCATCGGCGAACCAGGATCCTGTGTTGGCTTGCTTCTTCAGCCCGGCCGAAAAGGGGCGGCGCTTCTGCTCCCAAAACCGATACAAAGGGGTTCGTCCGACGCACCGACTTTGGGCTTGCAAATCCCCCAAAATCGAACAATTTACGGACTTCTGCTACCCCTTTATTGTACCACTCGGCCCTACCCCTCCGGATGCCCCAAAACCCATGCAAAATCAGCGGAAAACCGCCCT
>JBAUGH010000582.1:0-2655 GCA_049679565.1 Acidobacteriaceae bacterium | reverse complement strand
CGTTTATGGAGGTGCTGGACACCTCGATCGCCAACGTGGCCATCCCGCACATCGCGGGCGGTCTGGGCGCGTCGCAGGATGAAGCCACCTGGGTGCTGACCAGCTACCTGGTCTCGAACGCGGTCATCCTGCCGGCGAGCGCGTACCTGGTCTCGTTCATCGGGCGCAAGCGCTTCTACATGATCTGCGTGGCGCTGTTCGGCATCAGCTCGATGCTGTGCGGGCTGGCGCCCTCGCTGCCGCTGCTGATCTTCTTCCGCGTGCTGCAGGGAGCGGGCGGCGGCGGACTGCAGCCCAGCGAGCAGGCCATCCTCGCCGATACTTTTCCGCCCCGGCAGCGCGGCCAGGCCTTCGCGGTCTATGGCATGGCGGTGGTTCTGGCGCCGGCCATCGGCCCCACGCTGGGCGGATGGATTACCGATAACTACACGTGGCGCTGGATCTTCTTCATCAACGTCCCCATCGCCATTTTTTCGCTTTTCCTGACGTCGCGGCTGGTCGAAGATCCTCCCCACATTCGCAAAGAAGTGGAAGCGAGCCGCAAGCGCGGGCTCAACCTCGACTACATGGGCTTCGGGCTGCTGGCCCTGGGCTTCGGGTCGCTGCAGTTTGTGCTGGACAAGGGGCAGGAAGACGACTGGTTCGGCTCGCATCTGATCGCCACCTTCTTCGTCCTGTGCGCCGCCGCGCTGGTCGCGCTGATCTTATGGGAGATCGCGCAGATCCGCCGCGGCCACCGGCCCATCCTCGACCTGACGATGTTCCGCAACCGCACGTTCTCCATCTCCGCTCTGCTGATGTTCGTGCTGGGCTTCACCCTGTTCGGGACCACGGTGCTCATCCCGCTGTTCGTGCAGCAGATGATGGGCTATACCGCGGAGCAGGCGGGATGGGTCATCTCCCCCGGCGGCATCGCCATTCTTATCCTCATGCCCCTGGTCGGCTTTCTGGTGGGCCGGGTGGACGCGCGCTATCTGATCGCGTTTGGTTTCGCCATCCTCTCGGCCGCGCTGGCGGCGCTGCACACCATCGATACCCAGGCCAGCTACTCCTACGTGGCGTGGATGCGGATCTTCCAGGCGTCGGGGCTGGCGTTTCTGTTCGTCCCCATCAATACGCTTTCCTACACCGATGTGCCGCGGGAGAAGAACAACGACGTTTCCGGGCTGATGAACCTGGCGCGCAACATCGGCGGCAGCTGCGGAACCTCGTTCTTCGTCACCCTGCTGGCGCGCCGCGCCCAGGAGCACCAGGATCGGCTGGCGATGGGCGCGAATGCCACCAGCATGGCGCTGCGCCAGGCCCAGAACAACCTCTCCGGCTACCTGCAGCATGCCGGCGGGCTCACCTCATCGCCGGCCCAGGCAAGTTCGATGGCGCTGGGGTCGCTCTACCAGCAGCTGATCCGGCAAAGCACCCAGCTGGCTTATCTCGACGTGGTGGCCATCCTCGCGGTGGGCGCGGCCTGCATGATCCCTCTCATCTTCTTCATGAAAGGCCACAAAGGGTCGGCCGCGGCGGCTCATTAGCCAGCCATCCTGAGGCCCCGGGAGCCGCCCGAAAGGGGATAGAATGCTGTTCTAACCCTCACAGCCCGGCGCCCCACGGCTGACCGGGCGATTCTGGAGCTTTCTTTGCCCTGTAAGCCTTCTCGTTGCTCTGCCGCGTTCCTGCTTCTCCCGGTTTTCTTTCTCCTGCAGCCCGTGGCGCAGGCACAGCCGAACCATCCCTGGACCATCGAGGAGATTTTCGGCCACGGCGGCATCTCTACGGGTCATCCTCCTGAGGAGCTCGCCTGGTCGCCCAACGGCAGCAAAGTTTCCTGGATCGATGCCGACGGCAACCTGGTGGCTCTGGAGCCGCCCGACACGAAACCGAAGACCCTGCTTTCCGCGGATAAGATCGCTATCCTGCTCAACGCCAGCCTGCCGGAGCGGGACCGCGACCGCCGGGGCCGCTACGGGATGCCGGATTACATCTGGGCGCCGGACTCGGACCACGTGCTGTTCGACACCAACGGCCAGCTCTGGCTCTTCACCCTGAGCAACGGCATCGGCGTCGAGGTCGCCAATACCGGCATGCTGGCCGGCGACGACCCTCAGTTTGCCCCCAACGGCCAGCTGATCTCGTATATCAAGGAACACAACATTTACGTGCAGCGCCCGGACGGCACCACCCCGGCTGTGGCCCTGACGACCAGCCAGGGCGACGCCATCCTCAACGGGGAAATGGACTGGGTCTACCCCGAGGAGCTGGACGTGCGCAGCAACTACTTCTGGTCGCCCGACTCCCGCGAAATCGCTTACCTGCAGATGAACGAGTCCAGCGTCCCGGAGTATCCCATCATCGATGCCATCCCGGTTCACGTCACCGTGGATGAGCAGCGTTATCCCCAGGCGGGGGATCCCAATCCGGCCGTGCGGGTGGGGGTGGTGAGCGCCAGTGGGGGCGCCACGCGCTGGCTGCGCATCCCGCTCGACGAGGGCAACGACTATATCCCCCGCTTCGGCTGGGTCAATCCGCACGTGGTGTGGGTGGAAACGCTCTCGCGCAACGATCAGCATGAGGATCTGTGGTTCGCCGACATCCACACCGGCGAGGTCCGCCGGGTGCTCTCGCAGAGCGAGCCGAAATACTTCAACACCACCTATGACG
>JBAUGH010000581.1:0-10533 GCA_049679565.1 Acidobacteriaceae bacterium | reverse complement strand
AGGCCGGGGTCGATCCGCAGGATCCCCTGCTGCAGCGTGGGGTGGCGTGGCTGGTGCGACATCAGGATCAGGAAGGAAGCTGGTGGGCCTCGTCATTGAATGGATTCCGCGATCCCGCCAGCGATATGGGGCGCTTCATGAGCGATGCTGCCACCGGCTACAGCGTGATTGCTCTGGAAGAGGCGCAGGCCCGAGACTCAGTGCCTCTGCCGGCGCGGACTCCAGGCGCGCCTCCGGCACGAAGCGGGGACTGAGCCCGTCCGCCCGGCAGAATGTCGGGAAGGCTGGCACGCAGGTGGGGAATCATCGCCTACATGGGCAGCACCGCGGCAACCGCTTCGCGCGCGGCTGTCACCATCTGATGGATTTCGTCTTCGGTGACGATGAGCGGCGGCGCGAAAAGGATCTGATCGCCGGGCGCGGGATGATTTCCTGCCGCCGGGCGAGTCCGCGTCACTAATCCTCGTTTCCGCATTTCCGCACGCAACCGGCCGCCGAGGTCGTCGCTCACTTCGAAATTCTTCCTGCTGTCGCGATCCTGGACGAATTCCACGGCAGCCAGCAGCCCTTTCCCTCCACGAATGTCGCCGGCGTTCGGATGCTCGCCGAAAGCATTCCGGAGCGCCTCGAGAAGAACCTCTCCCATCCGCGCCGCATTCTCCACCAGCTTTTCCCGCTCGATGATCTCGATATTCCGCAAAGCCACAGCGCAGCAGGGTGGATGGCCGGAATTGGTGTACCCATGCATCCAGCGGTTGGCGGGCGGGACGGAGTCGAGGGCGTCCTTGATCTCTCCGCTGACCATGATTCCGCCCAGAGGCAGGTATCCCGACGTCACCCCTTTGGCGAACGAGAGGATATCGGCGCGAACGTTCCAGTGGTCGAGGCCGAACCAGCGGCCGGTACGGCCAAAGCCGGTGATAATCTCGTCGGCGATCAGCAGCACATCGTAGCGCGTGCAGATTTCGCGCACGCGCGGCCAGTAATCGTCGGTGGGATAAATGATGCCGCCCGCGCCATGAATCGGCTCTCCGATGAAGGCGGCGACGGTCTCGGGCCCCACCCGCAGGATCGCCTCTTCCAGTTCACGCGCCGCGGCTTCGCCGGGAGTTTCGCCGGTCTTCGCCCCTTCCTGCCGGTACGGGTAGCAGGTGTTGACGTGAATAAATCCCGGCACCCGCGGCTCGAACATCTTCCAGTAGCCGGCGATCCCAGTGGCGCTCATCGCCTGCAGCGTCACTCCGTGATAACCATGGATGCGCGAGATGATCTGGATCTTTTCTGACCGGCCGCGCACTTTCCAGTAGTAGCGCGCGGTTTTGAACGCCGTTTCATTGGCCTCCGCGCCGCCCGAGCAGAAAAAGACGCCCGTCATCCCGGGTGCGAGGTCCGCCAGACGCTCGGCCAGCAGGATCGACGGGATCGTCGTGGAACCCGCATATCCTGAAAAATAGGCGAGAGTTTTCATCTGCTCCGCCGCGACTTCGGCAAGCTCCTCCCGGCCGTGGCCGACATTCACGTTCCACAGCCCGGACAGGCCGTCGATGTACTCCCTGCCTTCGGTGTCGTAGATCTTCACTCCCTTTCCCCGGACGCACAACAGCGCGTCGCGGTTGTCGATGGGGTGGTGCAGGGAGTGAATCTGGTGTTGTCGGTCCGAGGCTGCCAGATCGGTGGTGGACATGCAGCGGTTTTCCCTTTCTGTTCTGATGTGCCCATGATACCCATCCGTGATCTGGCGCCCAAGAGGATCCCGGCATAGAATTCACGCGGACATAGGTTACCCATTTTTCACCGGCGCCTTCTTGAGGCGCCAGAGCGAGGCACAAACGTGAAGGTTGCTGTGATTGGCGGGGGAATCGTGGGTCTTGCGACCGCACACCAGCTGCTGCAGCGGTTTCCCTCGACCCGCCTGCTTCTCCTTGAAAAAGAAAGCGGCCCCGGCCGCCATCAGACCGGCCATAACAGCGGCGTGCTCCACTGCGGGCTCTACTATAAGCCTGGTTCGGTCAAGGCTCGGCTGGCGGTGGAGGGAATCCGCCGGATGACGGAATTCTGTGCCGAGCATCAGGTTCCCTACGAGGTGTGCGGCAAAGTTGTGGTGGCGACCGGGGAGGAAGAGATCCCGCGCCTGCATGCGCTCCTGGAGCGCGGCAAGGCCAATGGGCTTGAGGGCCTCGAGCTGCTTGGCCCGGAACAGATTCATGAGATAGAGCCGCACGCCGCCGGGCTGGCCGGATTGCGCGTGCCCCAGGAGGGCATCGTCGACTATTCAGTGGTCGCGGATGTGATGGTCAGTGAAATTCGGAAGCGGGGGGGCGACGTCCGCTTCTCGTCCGAAGTTCGCCGTCTTGAAAACGGAAAGGGATGGCGCATCCGGACCGCCAGCGGCGACTATGAAGCGGATTTCCTGATCAACTGCGCCGGACTCCATTGCGATCGCGTCAGCCGCATGGCCGGAAACCACGATCCCACAAAGATTGTGCCCTTTCGCGGCGAGTACTACCACCTCAAGCCGGAACGGCAGCACCTGGTGCGGAACCTGATCTACCCCGTGCCCGATCCCAAGTTTCCCTTTCTGGGAGTGCACTTCACGCGGATGATCCACGGCGGTGTCGAAGCCGGACCCAATGCCGTCCTGGCATTCGCGCGCGAAGGATATCGCCACACTGACTTCTCCTTCCGCGACATGATTGAGACGCTGACGTACCGTGGTTTCTGGCGGTTCTTGCTCCGCTATCCGGTCATGTGCTGGGAAGAATTCAAGCGCTCGTACAGCAAGCATCTGTTTTGCCGCTCGCTGCAGCGTCTGGTGCCCGAAATCCAGCTCGACGATCTGGGCCAGGGCGGTGCTGGAGTCCGCGCCCAGGCTCTCTCGCCTGCGGGCGAACTGGTGCAGGACTTCTATTTTGTTCGTCAGCCGGGCGCGCTCCATGTCTTAAACGCTCCCAGCCCTGCCGCGACCGCGGCTCTCTCGATTGCCGATGAGGTGCTGGACCGGGTGAAGGATGTCTTTGACGCCTAGCCTCCCAACCCGATGCAACCCGCGCTGTTTCTGGCAGCCCCGGCGGTGAGATACGAGCGTTAACGAGGTGGTTATCTTCTCCACCTCCCGGGGCCGACGAGTGCCTGGAAGTGGCGAGGGTATTTACCTCTGAGAATTGTCATGGCTCAAACGTGGCAGTCGGCTCCGGATTTCCGGCATGCCGCTCAACACGATCGTTTTCCCTCTGGTAACTCCGTTCGGCACTATTGTGGGAGTGGTATTCCGGCGGCGACCCCGCCTCGGGCCAAAAAATAGGCGGAAATCCACATCGCGCGTCGCGGCTAACCCGGCTAGGGACAGTAGATAATCGGGCGGCAGCGGGGATGATTTTGAGTTTTCCACAGTTGACTCAAATTTGGTATTGCATTGAATCACAGGACCGATAGAATTCGAACACCAAAGCCAGTAATTTGTACTGCTGACTGATAACTGACCGGTAACACACTGCTGCTCCCCCCTGTTGCGGCACCGGTTGGTTTTTGCCAGGTTTTCAACGTTTCCTCCCTCACTGGAGAAGTGTGACTATGAACGGCCTTTCTGGATGCCCTGTGACCCGTCCCTCCGCCTGCCGGCGTACTCCGTCTACCCCTCGCTGCTTCGGCGTTCGTCCGACGTTTTTCCGGCTTGCATTGGCAGGTCTCGCCCTGGCCGTTTTGACTACCGCCTCCTCTCTCCGCGCGCAAACCGCTTACTACAGCGGCGTGGTGACCACGATTTCCAGCTACTTCTCCGCGCCGCAGGGGATTACTGAGGATTCAAGCGGCAATCTCTATATTGCGGATGCCGGGACCGCAGGCGTCTGGGAGATGACGCGCACGTTGACCGGTACCTATAACGCGCCGGTTCAGCTGGCTACCGGAACGACATTTGTAAAGCCAGTCAGCGTTGCTGTGGATCGAAGCGGAAACGTATGGGTCGCGGATGAAGGCGCTTACCCGCCGCCCACCCCATCTACGGGGGGTGTCTATGTCATCGTGAACACCGGGGGGACGCTCAGTAACACAGCTACGCCCATCACTCTGCCAACTCCTTATGCCTGGGAAACCCCAGCCGGTGTTGCCACGGACCCGCAGGGGAACAACGTCTATGCCACTGATTTCAGCAGCAATCAGGTTTGGCTGGTTTCCAGCGGGCCGACTCTGGTGAACCAAACCTGTTCGGTCCCTCCTGCCACGGTGTGCGTCTCAGCTCCCGGCGGACTGGCTGTGGACGTTGCGGACAACATCTTCGTGGCGAACCGGTCCACGCAGCAGGTCGTGGAACTTCCCGCCGGGAGTTATGACGTTCCCATAGCTCTTGGAACTACGGTTTTCACCGATGCTCTGACCGATGTCGCCGTCGATTCCAGCGAAAATGTCTGGGTGTCACAATTCGGCACGACCAATCCGGTCTCCGAGATGACTGACGCGAGCGGCTACAACACGGTTCTGACCTGGGGCACCACTACCACCAATACGTTCAACATTCCCAATGGTGTCTTTTGGGATGGCAAGGGCAACATTCTGATTGCGGACACCGGGAACGGGCTCATCAAGGAGATGCCGGCCGATGTCGTCAGTTTTGGATCCTCGACGGTGGGCACGACTTCCGCTTCGAGCCCCATCACGATCCCGTTCACATTTCCAGCCACCGGCAGCACCACGATCGGGGCCCCATCGGTCGTCACTCTGGGCGCCGCCAGCCTTGACTTTACCGACGCGGGAGGAGGAACCTGCGCCGCCGGCAGCGTGACGCCCCCGGCAACCTGCACCGTCAATGTCCAGTTCAAGCCGACTTTGAGCGGAACACGTTCCGGCGCTGTTGAACTGCTGAGCGGATCCAGCGTCATCGCTTCGGTCTCTCTGTCCGGAACGGGCACCGGTCCGCAACTGACCTACAGTCCTGGGACAACGGCGGCGGCCGGCAGCGGCTATACGACTCCGAACGGAGTTGCGGTGGACGCCAGTGGCCACGTTTTTGTTGCCGACGGTTCGGGCAATGTCTACGAGACCAACGGAACCACGACATCCCTGGCTACTGCAACGAGTCCCAATGGCGTGGCGATGGATGGGAGCGGGAACATCTTCTTCACGTACGCGAGCGGCATCGAGGAGGTTCCCTTCAGCGGCACTTCTTATGGCTCACCCATTCTTCTAACCCCGACTGTGCCCGGCGGAATTATTGCTCCAGAGGGGATCGCCGTCGATTCGATGGGCAACCTCTTCATTGCGGATAAAGGCGCCAATGCGGTGGATGAGATCTTCGCCAGCAATGGCTACGCTACGGGCTACTCCATCTCGGAGTACAACCCCGGGTTCACCTTCAGTGCTCCGCAGGGCGTAGCGGTCGACGGCAACGGCAATTTGTACGTTGCCGATACCGGAAACAGCGCGGTTAAAGAGATCAGTGCGGTCAATGGCGCGGTAGGAGCTTTATCCACGGTCACAACCCTGGCAGGCAGCTACAGCGCTCCGCAGGGTGTGGCAGTGGACGCGAACGGCAGCGTCTACATCGCCGACACCGGTCATAACGCCATTGTCGAGATTCCGTTCAACGGCACCACCTTCGGCGCGTCCGTTCAGTTGGCGACCAGCCTGAATGCTCCGGTCGGCGTCGCAGTCGACGGCAATGGCAACGTTTATTACAGCAACACCGGTGCGAGCACGGTCAGCGAGCTGAATCTGGCGACGGCGCCTTCCCTGACCTTCGGGGACGCGCTTGTCGGCCACTCCAGTGCCGACAGCCCGAAATCGGTGATGGTCGAGAACTTCGGCAACTCGACGCTGCATCTGACCGGCGTCGCTTTTCCGACCGACTTTCCTTCCGACGCGGCCACCAGCTGCGGCTCGACGACGACGCTGATCCAGAGCGCGACGTGCGAGCTGAGCATCGACTTTACGCCGACCACCTCTCCTGTTTCCACGGAAGACCTGACCCTCACGGATGATGCGCCCAACTCCCCGCAAAGCATTGCGTTGAACGGCACGGCAGTCAACATCGCGTTCACGCCGACGACCCTGGCGAACGGCACCGTGGGCGTTGCCTACGGCCCGGTCACATTCCACGCAACGGGAGGAACCGGAACCGGCTATACGTGGTCCGAGACCGGACTGCCGGCGGGTCTCAGTCTGGATCCCGCGACGGGTATCCTTTCCGGAACGCCAACGGCGGCGGTTACCGCCGTCGCAGTGACGATCAGCGCGACCGATACGGGAGCGGGTTCCAGCGGCCTCGAGGCGACCCAAAACTACACGCTCACGATCCAACAGGGAACCCCGACGCTGTCGGTGACGAACTCGCCGGTGCCCTACACGGGGAGCGCGCAGGCAGCCGTGCTGTCGGCGACGGTAACCGGGATCGGCACGATAACAGGAAACTTCAGCAACGTGCAGTACAACGGGTCGGGGACCGTGCCGACCGTGGCCGGAACGTATGCCGTGACCGCGACATTCACGCCGACGGACACCATCGACTACAAGACGGTCACGGGAGCCTCGGCAGGGAACTTCGTGATCGGCAAAGTGACACCGACGCTGTCGGTGACGAACTCGCCGGTGACGTATAACGGGAGCCCGCAGGCAGCGGTGGTGACGGGCTCGGTGGGCGGAACCGTGAGTGCGGTCGAGTACAACGGGTCGGGGACGGTACCAACAGTGGCTGGGACGTACGCCATCACGGCCAGCTTCACCCCGACGGACACGACGGACTACGCCAGCCTGACGGGAGCCTCGGCGGGAAACTTCGTGATCGGCAAGGCGACGCCGGTCTTGACGGTGACCAACTCGCCGGTGACCTATAACGGGAGTCCGCAGGCAGCGGTGGTCAGTGCCGGTTCAGTGGGTGGGACGGTGAGCGCGATCGAGTACAGCGGCTCAGGGACGGTGCCCACGGCGGCCGGGACGTACGCCATCACGGCCAGCTTTAGCCCGACGGACACGGTGGACTACGTCAGTCTGACGGCTGCCTCGGCGGGGAACTTCGTGATCGGCAAGGCGACGCCGACGCTGTCGGTGACGAACTCGCCGGTGACGTATAACGGGAGCCCACAGGCAGCGGTGGTGACGGGCTCGGTGGGCGGCACCGTGAGCGCGGTTGAGTACAGCGGCTCCGGGACGGTCCCCACGGCAGCCGGGACATATGCCATCACGGCCAGCTTCACCCCGACGGACACGGCGAATTATGCGAGTCTGACGGGCGTCTCGGCGGGGAACTTCGTGATCGCGAAGGCGACGCCGACACTGTCGGTGACGAACTCACCGGTGACCTACAACGGGAGCCCGCGGGCAGCGGTGGTGACGGGCTCGGTGGGCGGCACGGTGAGCGCGGTCGAGTACAGCGGCTCAGCTACAGTGCCCAGTGCGGCCGGGACGTACGCCATCACGGCCAGCTTCACCCCGACGGACACGACGGACTACGCCAGTCTGACGGCTGCTTCGGCGGGGAATTTCGTGATCGCGAAGGCGACGCCGACACTGTCGGTGACGAACTCGCCGGTAACCTACAACGGGAGCCCGCAGGCGGCGGTGGTGACGGGTTCGGTAGCCGGCACGGTGAGCGCAGTCGAGTACAGCGGCTCAGGGACGGTGCCGACCGCAGCCGGGACGTATGCCATCACAGCCAGCTTTACTCCGACGGACACGACGGACTACGCAAGTCTGACGGCTGCTTCGGCAGGGAACTTCGTGATCGGCAAAGCGACACCGGTGTTGACGGTGACGAACTCGCCGGTGACGTATAACGGCAGCCCGCAGGCAGCGGTCGTCAGCGCCGGCTCGGTGGCGGGGACGGTGAGCGCGGTCGAGTACAGCGGCTCAGCTACAGTGCCCAGCGCAGCCGGGACGTATGCCATCACTGCGAACTTCACGCCCACGGACACGACAGACTATGCGAGTCTGACGGGCGTGTCGGCAGGGAATTTCGTGATCGGCAAGGCGACGCCGACGTTGTCGGTGACAAACTCGCCGGTGACGTATACGGGGAGTGCAGAGGCGGCGGTCGTCACGGGCTCAGTGGCCGGCACAGTGAGCGCAGTCGAGTACAGCGGCTCAGCCACAGTGCCCAGCGCGGCCGGGACATATGCCATCACAGCCAGCTTCACCCCGACGGACACGACGGACTATGCGAGTCTGACGGGCGCCTCGGCAGGGAACTTCGTGATCGGCAAGGCGACGCCGACACTGTCGGTGACAAACTCGCCGGTGACGTACACCGGGAGTGCGCAGGCAGCGGTGGTGACGGGCTCGGTAGCCGGCACCGTGAGCGCGGTCGAGTACAGCGGATCAGCGACAGTGCCCAGCGCGGCCGGGACATATGCCATCACAGCCAGCTTCACCCCGACGGACACGACAGACTATGCGAGTCTGACGGGCGCCTCGGCGGGGAACTTCGTGATCGGATTGGCGACGCCGATCATCAGCTTCACCGTTCCGAATCACACCTACGGCGATCCTCCGTTCACCGTGGCGGCCACCTCGAACTCGACTGGAACCATCACGTACAGTGTTGTCTCCGGCCCAGCGTCGATCAATGGTACGACCGTGACGCTGACGGGCGCGGGAACCGTCGTACTGCTGGCCAGTCAGGCAGCTACATCCAACTACACTGCCGGAACCCAAATGGCGACGTTCGCTGTGGCCCCGGAGAGCGCGACCCTGAACTTCGCCGCCATCGCGCCGCAAACCTACGGCAACGGTCCGTTCACCGTCTCCGCCAGTTCGAGCTCGACGGGTGCGATCACCTACAGCATCGTTTCCGGCCAGGCGACCATCAATGCAGCCACCGGACTGGTAACCCTCACGGGCGCAGGCAACCTGACCATCGGGGCGTCCCAGGCCGCCACCACTAACTATGCTGCGGGTTCTGCACAAACCACGATCGCCGTGGCCCGACAGGCCTCGCAGACTACGGTCACGGCGAATACCTCCTCCATCAATCCCGGACAGCCGGTGACTCTTACCGCGACGGTGACGCCCGCAGTTCTGGGGGCCCCGACGGGAACGGTGACATTCTTCACCGGCACCACGCAGATCGGCTCTCCGGTGCCTGTGACGGGTGGAACGGCGCAGCTGTCTACAACCGCGCTGCTGTCGGGTTCAGATACCATCTCCGCAACCTACAGCGGCGACGTTAACTTCCTCACCAGCTCCGGCTCCCTCAGCGGAGGGATCACGGTGGCGCCGCTCACGTTCACCATGACGGCATCGCCGAACAGCCAGACCGGGGCGGCGGGGACTTCGTTCGCATACCTGCTGACGCTGACTCCAACCTATGGACTGTATCCGGGCACGGTGACGTTCTCGGCTTCCGGTCTACCGGCGGGTGCCGCGGCGACCTTCTCGCCCAGCAGCATTGCGGCGAATGCCGGAGCGCAGCAGGTCGGTATGGCGATCACAACAGCAGTATCCTCGGCGGCGGTTCAGAAGCTGCCGATCGGTCGGGGGCTGGCGCCGGTCGCGCTGGCGCTGCTGCTCCTGCCGCTGGCTGGTACGCGCAGAATGCGGCGTGAGGGACGGCGGTTCGGCCGCTTCCTCTGCCTGTTGGTTCTGGCCCTGGCCGGAGTTGCCGCCACCACGGCGCTCAGCGGCTGCGGATCGAGCGGTTACAAGCAGACGACCACCGCGCAAAACTACACCATCACCATTACCGCCACCAGTGGAAATATCCAGCAGACTTCCACTGTGACCCTAACCCTGCAATAAGCGGCAACTCGGCTTATGTCGGACATGCTCCCCGTCGCCATTCGGCACGGGGAGCACCTTTCTGCCGCTGCCTGTTGCCTCGGGCGATACTGTCTTCTTCTCCCGCCTTTCCCTTCCGGTTTCCCGCTGCAACAATGAAGCATCAGGGCAAGGAAGCATCAGGGCCAGCGTCCGAGCCTGCAAACATGGGCTTCCGCCCTAAGCCAACCCATCTTTCGGAGTGATTCATGTCTTTGACCTCGGTAGACAAAACGGCTGCATTCATGCGACGGGTCCAGGCCCGTGAAATCCGTATCGGCATTGTTGGCATGGGCTACGTGGGCTTGCCCCTGGCGCTGCTCTTCAGCGAAGAGCGGTTCCGAGTCACCGGCTTCGATATCGACGCCCGCAAAGTCGATACTCTGAACGAGGGTGGGTCGTACATCGTGCGCATCCCCGGCACCGAGATCCAGCTGGCCCGGCAGAGAGGCTTTTGCGCTACCGCGGATTACAGCCAGATCGCTTCCCTGGACGCGGTGATTATCTGCGTGCCGACTCCGCTGGACGAATACCACGAACCTGACCTGAGCTACGTCACCGGAACCGTCCGCAGCCTTGCCGGCCATCTCCGCGAAGGCCAGCTGATCATTCTCGAGAGCACCACCTATCCCGGCACCACCGAAGAAGTGGTGGTTCCCCTGCTGGAGAAGGGAAATCCCTCGGGGCTTCGTGTGGCGCGAGACGCAGACGCAGCCGGCTTCTACGTTGCCTTCTCGCCGGAACGGGAAGACCCGGGCAACGACACGGTGGCCCGCCGCGATATTCCCAAGG
>JBAUGH010000580.1:0-1811 GCA_049679565.1 Acidobacteriaceae bacterium | reverse complement strand
GCTTCGATCTTCGCGTCGCCCGCTTCGCCCGGCTCCACCCGCCGTCGCAGCACCCGCGTCAGCTCCGCAACCGTCCGCATCTGCTGGCCCAGCAGCTTCGCCGCAGAGTTGTAAAGGGAATCTTCGTCGAGAGCTACTGCAGGCTTGCGCGCGCGGGATTGCATAGGCACCCGTTTCGTGTCAGGGCATGACTTCAGTCGTGCCGGAAAGTCGCAGAAAATGCCGGGCTTCAGCCCCTGCGCCGGTAGCGAATCTCAAACTCATATCCCGCATTCGGCGGAAACAGCTCCGCCACATGCCGCAGCCGCTCGGCCAGCGCCGGAGCCGCCAGCAGCGGATACTCCCGCTCCCGCAAATCCGCGTAATCGAAATCGAGGGTCAGCGACAGCATGTAGATCGCCAGCGCGTCCGAGAACGCCGCCTCGAAGTAAGCCGTCTTCGCTTTCTCGTCCACCGCGCTGCCCCGGCTCTTGTCCAGCGCCCGCCGCCGATGCTCCCACGCATCGTGGCTGGTCTCGCCCCGCACATCGCTCGTCGCCTGCGACCACACCAGATCGGCAAAGCTTTGCGGCACTCCCACCAGGTCCACAAAATGATGCCCCACGTTGATCAGGAACTCGAACGCCAGCGCAAATTTGTCCTGCATCAGCCGCGTCGAGATGAAAATGCACTCCGACGCCCCAAAGCGCACATTCCTATGGCACACCGCCCGGTCCCCAAGATCCACCGAGTAGTCCGGAGCTACCACCGTTTCCTCGTCCTCCCCGATGGCCAGCGGCACAAAGTACCACGCCCGCTGCCGCAGCGCCGCCGCCACCACCGCCGGCACCGCCTGCACAATCTGCTCCACGTCCTCCGCGCTCGCGTGCACTTCGCCGAACGTCGCGTAGCACATGCCGTTGTCCGTCTGCCGGATGGCGGCTTCCTGGGCCACTTTCGCAGCGGAAAATAAGGGGATTTGCGCGGTTCCAGCCATTAGCATTTATTCTAGCTGACAAGGTTCATCCCCATAACCGTCCCTATGACCGCTACCACCCAGCCCGCCCGCCTCCTCGGCATTCCCCTCGGCGACTTCGGTTTCTTCTCGACCATCCTGCTCGCTCTCGCCAGTGGTTTCCTCACCTTCTTCGCCTCCTGCTTCCTCGCCATCATCGCGCTGCTTTTCTGGAATATCCTCGGCCACAACCACGTCAACTACGCCGACAGCTACCGGTACATCGCCTTCCCCGCCGGCCTCGCCGTCATGGCCTTTGGTTTTGTCTTCCTCGCCGGCGTCTGGCTCCGCCGCAAACTCTCCGGACCCGGTCTCCAGGATGCCCGTCGTTAGCCTGTCCGGCAGCGCCGCGCAACCCACCCTCGAAGAGGCCCGCGCACGCTGCGCCCAGCTGGAAGCCGGCGACATCCTCTATTTCCCCGCCACCCCGGTTCCGCTCGCCCCCGGCGACATCGCCTTCCTCCTCGGACAGCAGCAGGCCGACAGCTCCCTCCACAAGAACATCGCCTACAAACCCAACAGCGATCGCCTCAGCGGCTTCGACGCCAAAACCGCCAGCCCCGCTGCCGTCGAGCGCCTGCACGCCATCATGCGCGGCTACTCCGCCTCGGTCGTTCACTTCCTCGGCCGCTTTCTTGCGCCCTATCAGGCCCACTGGAAACTCGACTACGCCAGCTTCCGTCCCCAGGAAGAGCAGGGCCGCGACCTGCCCCACCGCCGCCGCAACGACCTGCTCCACACCGACGCCTTTCCCACCCGCCCCACCCACGGCGCCCGCATTCTGCGCTTCTTTAACAACATCAACCCCGACCGCACC
>JBAUGH010000579.1:0-8116 GCA_049679565.1 Acidobacteriaceae bacterium | reverse complement strand
GTCATGCAGAACAGGGTACAGGAAGAACAGGTTACAGGTCACAGGTGGGGCGGCCGGGCGGGAGGGATTAGAGTGGAGGGTCGAAAGAAACGAAGGGCGGCGAGGACAGCGATGAAGGGTTCGAAATGGGTCACAGTGGCGGTTGCGTTTCTGTCGGCCGGACTGGCGCACGCGCAACTGGCGGTGGATCGGCTGCCGGGCGATCTGAAGGCGAAGGTGGATCAGGTGGCGGAGACGGTGCTGGCGGAGACCGGGGTGCCGAGCGCTTCGCTGGCGGTGGTGCGGGACGGGCAGATTGTGTACACGCAGGCGTACGGGAAGGCGCGGCTGGATCCTGCGGTGATGGCGACGCCGGCGATGCGGTATTCGATCGGATCGATTTCGAAGCAGTTCACGGCGAGCGCGGTGCTGCTGCTCGAACAGCAGGGGAAGCTGTCGCTGGACGATCGGGTGGGGAAGTACCTGCCGGACCTGACGCGAGCGAACGAGGTGACGGTGCGGGAGCTCTTGTCGCATACGTCGGGATATCAGGACTACTGGCCGGAGGATTATCTGATGCCGCCGATGCGGGAGGCGACGACGGCCGAGCACATTCTGGATGTATGGGGGAAGAAGCCGCTGGACTTCGATCCGGGGACGAAGTGGCAGTACTCGAATACGAACTACGTGATCGCCGGGCAGATTGTGGAGCATGTAAGCGGCGAGCCGCTGATGCAGTTTCTGGAGGAGCACATTTTTCGTCCGCTGGAGATGAAGGAGGTTTGGAACTCGGACGCGGCGAAGCTGGGGGATGCGGATGCGGAAGCAACGATAAGGTACGCGCTGGGTCCGCTGCGGCCTGCTCCGAAGGAAGGACGGGGGTGGATGTTCGCGGCGGGGGAGTTGGCGATGCCGGCGTACGATCTGGCGCAATGGGACATCAGCGTGATGAACCGGACATTGCTCGAGCCGGGATCGTATGACGCGCTGGAGACATCGGTGAAGCTGAAAGACGGGACCGACACGCATTACGGGCTGGGGCTGGAGGTGCGGATGCTGAGCGGGCACGAGGAGCTGGAACATTCGGGCGAAGTGTCAGGATTTGTAGCGGAGAACATGGTGTTTCCCAGGGACAAGGTGGCGATTGCGGTGCTGACAAACCAGGATGCGTCGAGCGCGGCGGGGGCGATGGGGAGGGAACTGGCGCCGCTGCTGCTGGGGATCAGCGCGGTGACGCCGAGCGCGGCGGAAGCCCAGGCGCGGACGCTGTTCGAGAGCTCCAGCAGGGGAAGATCGACCGGTCGCTGTTTACGCCGTGGTGCAATGCGTACTTCGATGCGCAGGCGCTGGGGGATTTCGAGGCGAGCCTGGGGCCGCTGGGGCCACCGGCAAGCGTCCTGCAGACAGCGGAGAGCCTGCGGGGCGGGATGACGTTCCGGGCGTTTCGGGTGACGTTTCGGAAGAGCGGGGAAGTGCTGCGGATCACGACGTATACGGAGCCGGACGGGAAGCTGGAGCAGTATCTGGTGATTCCGGGCAGCCAGGCAGCATCGACATAGAGGAGCGGCTGGGGTTGGGAGCGAAAGGAAGCTCCATGCCGAGCCGATCAGAAGGTTTTTCGCTCCCAACCCTGCGGGACGGGGTCCTTTCTGCCCATTTCTTTGTCGCTCGTCGCTAAGATATGCCCGATATCTGCCACTCCTCGCTCCGCGAACTGTACAAAAATGCCCTCCGTCGCCATCCATCCCTCTATGTCGATACAGCCTGGAACTGGCTGCGGGTGGGCGCGGAACCGGCCGTTCGGGCGGGCGCGCCTTCGGCGCAAAAACTCAGGTTGCCGGGGGCGTTTCTCCGGCTTTTTACGGCGGCGTCAACGAATTGTAACCGTAGGTGGCCATCATCGCAGGATGCCGAGGGACAGCGGGTGGCTGGCTGACGGGGGCCCCTGGTGGCAGGATTTGGCGAAGGATATTTCCTTCATTTTCATAACGTTTAACATTCCATTCAAAGAGCGGGGATAGGGTAGACGAGACGTGAATCTGCGGATCCAGGAACCTCGCGCCCCCAAAATCGCCGACGAGCTCCCGGTAGGGGGACTGGTGTCGGTGGTGGACCCGGTGTCGACGGTGCGGAGTTTCCTGCTGGGGCGTGGAAATTCCAGTGCGGCGGATTCGACGTTCAGGTGGGTGATGCTGGCGTGCGCGCTGAGCATCTTTGCCATTGTCGGGCTGATCTTCACGGAGCTGCTGACGCAGTCCGAACCGACCATCAAAGCGTTTGGGTGGAGGTTCTTTGTCGGCTCGGAGTGGGATCCGGTCAACAACCACTTCGGGGCGCTGCCTTTCATCTACGGAACGATCATGTCGTCGGTGGTGGCGCTGGTGATCGCGGTGCCGCTGGCGGTGGGGGTGGCGGTTTTCCTGACGGAGATGTGCCCGCAGGCGCTGCGCGGGATCCTGTCGTTCCTGACGGAGTTGCTGGCGGCGATTCCGAGCGTGGTGTACGGGCTGTGGGGGATTTTCGTGCTGGTGCCGCTGCTGCGCGGCTACGTGGACCCGGTGCTGATCAGGCTGCTGGGGTGGACGGGGCTGTTTACGCGTCCCGACTTCGGGATCGGGCTGTTCGCGGCGGGAGTGATTCTGGCGATTATGATCCTGCCGATCATCTCGTCGCTGACGCGGGAAGTGATGTCGGCGGTGCCGCACATGCAGCGGGAGGCGGTGCTGGCGCTGGGCGCGACGCGCTGGGAGATGATCCGGATGGGGGTGCTGAGGAACGCGCGCATCGGGATCGTGGGGTCGATCATCCTGGGGCTGGGACGGGCGCTGGGGGAGACGATGGCGGTGGCGATGGTGATCGGGAGCAGCCCGTCGCTGACGAAGTCGCTGCTGGCGCCGGCGTACAGCATGGCGGCAGTAATCGCCAACGAGTTTTCGGAGGCGGTGAGCGACCTGCACCGGACGGCGCTGATCGAGATTGGGCTGGCGCTGTTTCTGGTGACGATCGTGGTGAATATTCTGGCCCGGCTGCTGGTTTGGGCAGTGACGCGCGGCGCGCCGGCGAGGGCGGCCTAAGCCATGGCGACGGCAGCGCAGCTGCAGGGAAGCGCGACCAACCGGCACTGGCGGTGGTTTGCCAACCAGATGGCGTCGGTGCTGGCGGTGGGAGCAACCATCCTGGTGATTGCCCCGCTGGTCGCGATCTTCATCGATCTGCTGTACAAGGGCGCTACTTCCCTGAATCTGGCTTTCTTCACGAAGTTGCCGCTTCCGCCGGGGGAGTCGGGGGGCGGGATGGCGAACGCCATTCTGGGCTCGGGCGTGCTGCTGGGGCTGGCCTGCGTGATGGGGGTGCCGATAGGGATTGCCGCCGGGATTTACCTGTCGGAGTACGGGCGGGGGACAAAGCTGTCGAACGTGGTGCGGTTCACGGCCGACGTGCTCAACGGCGTGCCGTCGATCGTGATGGGGATTGCGGTGTACGCGCTGATCGTGGTGCCGGAGAAGGGATTCTCGGCGTTTGCGGGCGGGGTGGTGCTGGGGATCATGATGATCCCGACGGTGGCACGGACGACCGAAGAGATGCTGCTGATGGTGCCGCACTCGATTCGCGAGGCGGCGCTGGGTCTGGGAGTGCCGAACTGGCGGGCGATGCTCTCAATCACGCTGAAGACGGCGCTGCCCGGGGTGATTACGGGCTGCATGCTGGCCTTTGCGCGGATCGCGGGGGAGACAGCTCCGCTGCTGTTTACGGCGTTCGGCAACAACTTCTGGAGCACCGCTCTGAACCAGCCGATCGAGGCGCTGCCGCTGCAGATTTATGTTTACGCGCTGGGGCCGTATGACGACTGGCACCGGCTGGCGTGGGCGGGATCGCTGGTGCTGATCGTGTTGATCGTGGTGGCGGTTTCGCTGGTGCGGTACGTGACTTCGCGCGGAGTTCTGAAAGGAAACGGTTAGGAATGGGCGTCGGGATCGAAGTCAACAACCTGAACGCGTGGTATGGAACGAACCACACGCTGCAGGACATCACGCTGCACATTCCGCCGAATGAGGCGACGGCGCTGATCGGGCCATCGGGGTGCGGGAAGTCGACGTTCGTGCGCTGCCTGAACCGGATGCACGAGACGAACCCGATCGCGAAGGTGACAGGGGAAGTGAAGGTGGGCGGGGTAGACATCTACAACGCGACGTCGGCCGTGGAAGTGCGGCGGCGGATCGGGATGGTGTTCCAGCGGCCGAATCCATTTCCGACGATGTCGATTTACGACAACGTGGCATCGGGGCTGCGGCTGAACGGGTTCCGCAACCGGCGGGTGCTGGACGATGTGGTGCAGCGGTCGCTGATCCATGCGGCTTTGTGGGACGAAGTGAAGGACGATCTGAAAAAGAAGTCGGGGGCCAGCCTATCCGGCGGGCAGCAGCAGCGGCTGTGTATTGCGCGGGCGCTGGCGGTGGATCCGGAGGTGCTGCTGATGGACGAGCCGGCGTCGGCGCTGGATCCGGTATCGACGGCGAAGATCGAAGATCTGATCTTCCAGCTGAAGTCGCAGTACACCATCGTGATCGTGACGCACAACATGCAGCAGGCGGCGCGGGTGGCGGAGAGAACGGGATTTTTTCTGAACGGGAAGCTTATCGAATTCGATTCGACCCACAAAATATTCACAAATCCAAGCGACAAGCGGACGGAAGATTACATTACTGGCAGGTTCGGATAATGGCGCGCATCCGTTTTCAGCAAAACCTGGACGATCTGAAGGAAAAGCTGCTGGTCATGGCGGGCATGGCGGAGCAGTCGATCCAGCGGGCAGTGGAAGCGTATCGGGTGCGGGACCTGTCGATCTGCGATCTGGTGGATCGCGGGGAGATGGCGATCAACCGGCTGGAGCGGGAGATCGACCAGATGGCGCTGGACCTGCTGGCGATGGAGCAGCCGATGGCGATCGATCTGCGCTTCATCCTGTCGGTGATCAAGATCAACGCGGATCTGGAGCGGGTGGGAGATTCGGCGCGGGCGATCAGCGACCGGGTGCGGGAGCTGCAGGCGTTTCCGGTGGCGGAGCTGCCGATCGACATACCGCGGACGGCGAATCTGGCGAGCGGCATGGTGCGCAAGGCGCTGCAGGCGTTCATCGAAGCGGATGCGGACATTGCCGAGTCGGTGCTGTCGATGGACGACAGCGTGGACAAGCTGAACGGGGCGGCGCACTACACGCTGCTCAATCTGATGAAAACGGAGCCCAGCGTGGCGCCGCAGGCGCTGAACGCGCTGATGATCTCGCGGGCGCTGGAGCGGGTGGCGGATCACGCGACCAACATCTCGGAAGACGTGATCTTCTGGGTGCGGGGAGCGGATGTGCGGCACAACGTGAGCGTGACGGCGAACAGTCACGCGGGCCACGGAAAAAGCTAGCTTCCCGATTCGTTTTTTTCCTCTTCCCACCAATCGAGAGTGGCGATGGCCGGATAGTAGAGGCCGAGGCGCAGGGGAATGCCGGCGCCGTGCAGGGCGCGGAGGGCGCGGGCGTAGGCGGCCAGCTGCGGAGCGTAGAGCGCGCGCTCGGAGGCAAGCAGGAGCGCGCCGGGCGCGGCGGGACCGGTTTTGTAGTCGATGATCCAGAAAAATTGGGAGCCGGGCTCGATGGGCGCGGGGCCGGCGCGGAAGACGCGGTCGGCGCGGAGGGTCTGCAGGCGGGCGGCTTCGCCGGGGAGCAGGCCGGACCAGGAAGCTTCCGACTGGGCCTCGGGATGAGGGGCGAGAATCCACTGACAAACGGGATCGGCGGCGCAGGCGAGGAGCATTTTTGTCACCGTGCCCGTTGCAGATTTGAGAGCGTCGCCGGTGAGCGCGGCGGCGCGCAGCAGCGATTCGGCGCGAGCGCGGAGGTCGGGGTCGTCGATGTGGGCGAGATCGGGGCCGAGGCGCTGGAGCAGGGCATGGACCACGAAGCCAACGATGCGGCGGAGGCGTGAGCCCTGGGGGCGGGTAAATTCGGGGGGGCCAGGATCGCGAAGGGCCAGGGTATCGGCGACGGTGACATTGGCAGCGGCGGGTTGGAAGTCGATGCCGGGGGGGAGACGGCGGAGGGTGAGGGCGGGCTGCCGGGGATCGGTAACGGCGGCGATGTCGGCGAGGACGCCGGGCGTGGGAAAGGCGAGGACGCGGGCGGGCGCGGCCTGAGGAGTGCGGGCGGCGAATTCGAATTCTTCCTGCAGGGCGGGCCAGGCGACGGCGAGCAGGCTCTGTTTGTTGCCGGGCCGGATTCCGGACTCAGAGGCGACAGCGGCGCCGAAGAGATGCAGCTCGTTGCGGGCGCGGGTGCAGGCGACGTAGAGGAGGCGCTTGCGCTCCTCGTCGAGACGGATTTTTCGTTGCTTCGAAACCCATTTAAAGAGCGGGTGAGTGTCCTCGCCCTGACTGCCGATGGGGGCGAGGAGGAATTCATCCTGGCCGGGCTGCCAGGGGCTGATGCGCTCGAGGGAGACGATGAGGGGCTTGTCGTCGCTCGACGATCCGCGATCGAGGCCGGGGACGAGGACGACTTCGAAGCCGAGTCCCTTGGCTTTGTGAATGGTCATGAGCTGGATGCCGCAACGTTCGCTGACCGCGGGATCGGGCTGGGCGAAGAGGCGATCGAACCTGGCCATGAACTCGAGGGTGGCGGGCGCGAGGCCGTCGGGGGCGACGCCGTCGAGAAGGGAGAAAAAGACCTGGGCGTTCTCGTAGCCGGCGGCATCGACGCAGGCAGGACCGCCGAGGGTGCGCCAGGTGCGCTCGATCCACGAGGAGAAGGAGGGGGACTCGGATTGGCGCCAGCGGAGGTCGAGGGCGCGGCAGAGGACTGCGGAGGTGCGGGCGAGGCGCTGTTGGCCGTCGTCGGAGAGCGCGGAGGCATTGCGATCGATGAGGTCGAGGACGGGCAGGGAGCGGGCGGCGCGGTCGTCGGAGCCGGTGAGGCGGTGCAGATCGGCAAGGCGGAGGCCGCACCACGGAGCGCGCAGGACGGAGAGCCACGCAATGCGGTCCATGGGGTGGAGCAGGGCGCGGGTGAGAGCGAGGAGGTCGAGCATCTCCTGACGCTCGGAGAGGTGCTCGATTTCGACGGCGCGGAACGGGATTTGCTCGCGGCGGAGGAGGGGGACGAGCTGAGCAAGATGAGTGCGGGCGCGGACGAGGACGGCGACGCGGTATTCCCTGCCAGCGCGGCGCGCTTGTTCGATGGCGGGGAGATGGCGCTCGAGGATCTGGAGGATGCCGAGGGCTTCGCGGGTCTGAGCGTCTTTGACCTCATCGCGGCTTAGTTTGTATCCGGCAGAGCCGAGGATCTGCGGATGGATGTGGAGGGTGGGTTCGGGGGGCGCGGGCTGGGAAGCGGAGGCGCGCACGAAGGGGACGGCGGCGGCGCCGGGGGGCGCGGGCTCGGCGCAAATGGCGTCGAAGATGTGGTTGATGCGATCGGTGAGGCCGGCGTGGGAGCGGAAGTTGACCGAGAGCTGGACAGGGTCGCAGGGAATCGCGGCGTCGTCGGGATTTTCGAAGGAGGCGATGCCGCGTTCGCGAACGTGGGTAAAGAGCTCGACCTCGGCCTGGCGAAACATATAGATGGACTGCATGGGGTCGCCGACGAGGAAGACGGTGCGGCCTTCGCCGGGCTCCCAGGCGGAGAGCAGGGTGGCGACGAGCTGGTGCTGGCGTCGGGAGGTGTCCTGGAATTCGTCGACGAGGAGATGGCGGAGCGAGCCGCCGAGAGCGAGAGCGCGGTCGGGCGAATTCCTGAGAACGTACTGGGCCTGGAGGCCGATTTCGGTGAAGTCGATGGAGCCGGTTTCGGCGAAGACGAGGCTAAGCTCGGCGACGGCCTGACGGAGGACGGTGAAGATGGCCCGGAGGGTGGTCCACTGGGCTTCGGTGTAGCGCTCGGGGGGCAGGTCGCGGATGGCGCGGAGGGCGGAGAGAAGCTGCGGGCTGTGCTGCAGCCAGCGGAGGAGATCGATCATCGCCGTCCGGCGCTGTTTCTCGTCGCGCGTGCCGGAGGGGAAGCCATTGCGGACGTTGACGGTTTTGCGCCAGTCTTTGCCGGTGAGGAGGAGCTCGCAGACGCACTGCCAGTGTTCGAGCGACATGTCGGGCGAGA